>JAGPEO010000340.1 GCA_018056925.1 Phycisphaerae bacterium | reverse complement strand
CTCGAAGTTGTATCGGGAGTTGACGAACTCCAGGGCGGCGCGGTAAGTACGGATCGATCCGGAACGGCTGGGCCGACGAGATTTTGGAGGGGCCGCTGGCCGGGCCCTGAGTCGCTTCCCCGGCAGCTGGCGCTTGGTAGCTAGTCGTGCCATAGGGCTTTATGTTAACAATAATTCGTGCCGTCGTCAATAACTGTGCGATGACGGGCGTCCGTCAGGCTTGTCGTAAGTACAGTGGCCATCGGCACTTACGTTAATGTAAGCAACTGTAGGGCGGGAGTGCTCCCGGTAACCGGTAGCTGGCTCGGTAGTTAGACGGTAGGGCGGAACACCTGGGCGCGTGCGACCAAAACGGGCCCGAAAGGACCGTCGGCAGATGAAGACCCTCAACGTGGAGCTGGCAGGTGGCGGTTATAGGGTCCACATCGGGGCCGGCGCGCGCAGCGCGCTATCGGAACTGGCGAACGCCCCATGTGGCAGGTTTCCGCCGGCCCATAAACCTCGGATCACGATTATTACGGACAAAACGGTTGCTGAACTGCATCTTGAGCCGGTTCTTGAAGTCCTGCGACACGCCGATCGCTCAACGTGCCCCCTCGTTCTGACCGTTGCCCCAGGCGAGGCGAGCAAAACCCTGGATGTAGCCGCGTCGCTCTACCAGGCGCTGGCGCGGGGCGGCGTCGAACGCTCGGACCTGATCGTGACTTTGGGCGGGGGAGTGGTGGGTGACTTGGGCGGCTTTGTGGCCGCCACCTGGCACCGGGGCATCCGCTTCATCCAGGTTCCCACAACGCTGGAGGCCGCCATCGATGCCGCGGTGGGCGGCAAAACCGCGCTCAATCTGGCGGCGGGCAAGAACCTGGTGGGGGTCTTTCACCAGCCGGCAGCCGTGTTCATCGACACCGATTTCCTGCACACCCTGCCGCAACGTGACTTCATCGCGGGATTGGCGGAGAGCGTGAAGCATGCGGCGATCGACGGCGAAGCGTTTCTGGAATGGCAGGAACGCCAGGCGCAGTCCATCCTGGCTCGCGATCCGGCGGTGCTGGAGGAACTGATCGCGTGGAATTGCCGAATAAAGGCGGCAATCGTCGCGCAGGACGAGCGCGAGCACGGGCTGCGCGCCGTCCTCAACTATGGGCACACGGCGGGGCACGCAATCGAGCACCTGCTCGGCTACGAGCTGCGCCACGGCGAATGCGTGGGTCTCGGCATGATTGTGGCGGGCGAGTTGAGCTGTCGTCAGGCAGGCCTGGCCCGAGCCCGCGCGGAGCGCATCACCTCACTGATCGCCAGGTTTGGGCTGCCGACACATTTGCCTCGGCGTGTCGATGGGGCTGAAATCGCCGCTACGTGCCGCTTGGACAAGAAAGCTCGCGCGGGTACCGTTCGATTCGTCCTGCTGGAGGGGATAGGCCGGCCGCGTCCGGGGTACAGCGTCTGCGAAACGGAATTGGTTGACGCACTCAAGGTCATCGGGCCGGGGGGATAGAGCGCATACGATGGCGGCCGGGACAGGGCGTCCCGGCCGCCTGGTGTTCATCTCGCGTTAGCCTGCGCGCCGGCTATTTTGGCCAAGCGCGCGGGCTGGGTCGTTCACGACTAATTGCTGAGGGGTTCCATCCGCCAAGTCTCGGACAGGACTTTTTCCTGCGGCGAGTATTGGTCGACCAGTCCGGCGATGACGTCGCGCAACAGGGTGGTCATGTCCTTCGCCTTGACGCGCGGGCCGCCGTTGTCGGTCGCGACCTTAGCCTTCTCGGCCGACAGGGGCTTGATACCGGCCTGGTCAGCCAGCCGCCGCTGAGCTTCGATTTGGCCGGGGGTGACGCGGCCGGGGAGTTCCGGCGTGCCGAACCAGACCAGGTCCTTGGTCAGATCCACTTCGCCCGGGACGACCACGATCAGATGGCCCGACTTATCGCCTTGGTTGAGGCGCATGGCGGCCTGATTACCAACGTACAGGACCGGCTCCTCGATCTGGCGCGGGATAACCAGGTTGGTCTGCACCTTGAGAACCAGGATCGTGCCTTCGCTGACCTGGAAGGGCGCATTGCACCAGTCGTAACGGAAGCTTTCGCTCAAGGTGAAGGGACGGGCATAAACGACTTCGTCCACCGCCGCGGGAGTTTTGGCGACGGGCGGTGCGGCGAAGACCATCGAAACCATCGTCAACAGACACACACTCGCGAGTATTGCTTTCATTTCCTTCCTATCCTTTCGCTGCAAGAAGCAAGAGTTCATTTCTGCAAGTAGTTTAGTCACACTGCACGTCGAAGATGCTAACGGCATCAACACCCATCTCGGTCATCGAGTTGTTCGGGACGTCCTGGGCCCAGAAGCTGACCCTGACGGTGGCGGTCAGGGGGATGAAGTCCACGACATGGAACTCGTGCACCATCCAGTTGTCGTGGTTGGCGATATGCGCCGCCTGCACCCAGGTCGCGCCGTCGTCGCTCGAAACATATACGTCGAGGTAATCTTGCTGTGACGGGTACATTCCCGTCGCATCATCGCAGTAGACCCAATCCGCGAAGCGGACCACCGGATCTTCCATGCCACTGAGATCGAGCAGCGGTGAGATCAACTGGGTAGGACCGCCATCCACATCGAAGGTACTGCGGTTGTCGGTGACGTAGCACTGCCCGGAGCCGTCGTAGTCCTCCGGGGGCGAGTGGTCGGCATGGCCGCCCGGAATCGCGCGCTGCCACATTCCGGAGGTCATGCCCGGCGTGTTGTACACGGTCCAGCCGGCCGCCGTCTCGAAGTCTTCCTGCAGAAGGCTTATGTACGTGCCGACCAGCGAGGAATACGGGGCTGCCGCACCGCCCAGCGGCGCAGACAGCAGGCCGGTCACCGCGCCTTCCGCCTCAAAGTAGTACTCGGGGCGATCGCCGCACTGCGGCGCCGGCAGCGTGCCGCGCCACAAGTCGCCGGCCACGTTCACCAGCGGCTGCGACTGCCAGTCGCCGCCGTCATAACGGTAGTACATCATGGCCGATCCGGGGACCAACGTATCGTTGCCCGGGAGGATTTCCACGTTCACGGGGTACGGAGCGTGCGGCGGAATGAACTCCGGCGGAGGCTCCGCCACGTACATGGTCAGGGGGATGAAGAACGGCGGCAGGTCGTTGTCGAGCATGAGCTCGTCAATCACGATGCGGCCCTGCGGCGTGCCCCAATCCGGGCCGAGGTCCAGACGCACCGCCACGATGTTCTCCAGGTCAATTCCGCTGCCGTTGGCCAGGAAGTCCGCGGTGCGAATGCGGATGCGGCGCATTTCGTTATGCCAGCCGCCGCTTCGGGCATACGGCATTCCGAAGCCGCCGCCATAGGCACCGGTGCTGATCGAGCTGGTATTGCCGGCGCTGTCGCGCAGCGTGATGGTGAACGTCAGGATGCCGTTGGTCGCCTGGGTGTACGGGTGCTGCGTGCCCTGGGCGCCGCGCAGGCTTACGTACTTCCAGTCGGCGAAGTTGCGCAGCGTGGGAACGACGGCCCATTCGTAGTACCTATTTGCGCCGTTCCAGTCAAAGACGACGCCCTTGCTGGTATCACTGTAGTCACTGCTGGCCTGCGTGGCGCCGTTGAACGGATCGCCGGAGCTCCAGGCAAAGCTGCCATTGTTGTCATCCAGCCGGCCTTCAGTCAGGTTGGTGACATTGTACGTGACCGCGCCGCCGGAGCTGCTCGTGCCCGCGCCGGGCTGCGTCTCGTAGTCATCAATGAAAGCATATCCCTCGTCGCCCATGTTGCGGTATTCCTGCGAGACGACGTAGCACGGATCAATGCCCACGGGCACAGACGGCGGATGGAAGCGCTCATACTGGCGCCAGAGGTAGTCCTCGCCCGGGACGTTGCCTTCGGCGTAGTACTTGTACATCGGCAACATTATGCCGAGCTGCACCAGGTGCGTGCCGGACTCGTTGATCGGGCAGGGACCCGAGAACCAGGCCCCGGAGCCTTCGGAGTCATGGAACCAGCCGTGCCCGGTGCCCTGCACGACAGTCGAGCCGCGGAAGCGCGTGGCCC
>JAGPEO010000034.1 GCA_018056925.1 Phycisphaerae bacterium | reverse complement strand
GGCCTGCACCGTGCGGCGCATACTGCGCACGCTGCTGATCGAGAGCCGCTCGCCCGTGACGGTCGGAGATCGCGTTTGGTTCTCGGACCAGACACGCATGGCACGCGGCGAACTGGTGGGAGTTATCGAGCGGGTCGAGCCACGCCGTAGCGTGCTCTCACGCCGCGATGCACGCGGCCGGCAGCACACGATCGTCGCCAACGCCGATCAGTTGCTGATCGTGAGCAGCGTCGCGGAGCCGAAGCTCAAGCCGCACCTCATCGACCGCTACCTGGTCGCCGCGCACAAGGGCAACCTTCGGCCGGTAGTTTGCCTCAACAAGATCGACCTGGCCGAGCAAGGCGTCGATCCGGAGGACGTGCTGGCCTACACCCAGACGATCGCCGCGGATTGCGACGATCCGTTGGATGAGCCCGAGCACGAGGCGATCACCGTCGGCAGCGTCTTGGATGAGCTGCGCGGCATCGGCTACAGGTGCCTCACGACGAGCGCCGCAACGGGCGCCGGCTTGGACGAGCTTCGGAGTGTGCTCACCGGGCACATCACGGTGCTTTCGGGGCAAAGTGGCGTCGGCAAGAGTTCGCTGCTGAACGCCATTCAGCCGGGGCTAAACCTGGCCGTGGCGAAAGTGAGCGAGGAAACGGAGAAGGGCAAACACACCACGACGCACGCTCGGCTGTTGCGCCTGGATTTCGGCGGGTACGTGGTAGACACGCCGGGCATTCGGGCCTTTGACTTGTGGGAAGTGAATCCCGCCGAACTCGAGGTGTTCTTCCCGGAGTTCGTCGAGCCGCTGCAACACTGCCATTTCAAGGATTGCCTGCACCGCGACGAGGAAGGTTGTGCAGTGCGGGCCGCGGTCGAAGCGGGGCAGATCAGCCTGCGACGGTACCTGAGCTATCTCAAGATGTTCGAAGAGACTGCGGCCGGGACGGGCTGGCAAAGAGACAAAGCCAAGTAACCTTTAATGAGTAAGCGGCTCAAACGCCCGCACTTCATCTCTCGGCATGTCTTTTTACCCCGGCTCTGGCGCGGCCTTGGCTGGTGCCGGCCAGTGCGTTGACCGGTGCAACTGCCACATTTGGACCGCCGCCCAGGCGAACGCCGCAGCGGCCGCAATTAACGGCCAGACGAAGCTTTGCGTCACCCGGTACAGCACCATCCCGACAATCTGGAAGACAATGCCGCGGACGCCGACCAGCGTGGCGTGAATGGCGACGTAAACCGGCACATTCTCCGGCGTGCCGGCTAACGCCATCGGGCCGAGCATCCAGCTCATCATGACGCCCGCCAACCCGATGCCCCAGGCTACGCTCGCCAGGGCCACGCCGCTCGCGTCACCGGCCGCCAGCAGCAGCACCGGATAGACGCATAGGACGCCGAAGGCCAGCCCCGAGACGCGCACCGGGCCGATGCGATCCAGCAGCCAGCCGAACGGCAGCATGAAGATCACCATGACTGCCCGGCTGACGGTCAGGGTTGAATGAGCGTAGTCTTCGTAACGCATGCCCAGCCGGGCGGTGGCCAGCACCGGTAACAGGGCTTCGCACAGCATGTACGCCGCGCCGTAAGTCATGAACGCTTTTTCGTACATCATGAATGCGCGGTCAGCCCGCAAGACGGCGCCCATGTGCAGCAACGGGCGCAGCAGCATCCGCAGCGACGGCGCCGCCGGCGGCTCCGTTCGGGCCGGCTGCGACTCACGCTTCTGCTCGGCGTTGGTATGCCGCACCAGCCAGAGCAGGATGGCGATCCCCACAATCTGGGCGACCGAGGCGATCGGAAAGTAGACTCGAAACGACTGTGGATGCGACTCCATCCACAAGCCCATCCAATAAGAAGCGATGGCCGCACCGCCCAGGGTGGCGACATTGAGGACGGCGTAGGCCCGGCCGCGGGCCTGGTCGGGATAAAAGTGCTTGAGCAGGCGGCCGTTGACGGGCATCCAGCCGGCCGCGCCGGCGGACGCGATCACATGCAGCACGAGAAGCTGCCAGTAGTTTTGCACGAGCGCGACGCATCCCAGCGGCAGCGCTGCGACGAGCCAGAAAATCGCCAGGTATCGGCGGATCGAGACGTGCCGCAGCAGTTCGCCCCAGAAGATGGACAAAGTCATGAAAGTCGGAATGGCGGCCGTGACGGCGATCGTTTGCCAGTCGCGCCAGGCGGGATCGGGCGAGCCGAACTGCAGCCGCACCAGCAGCGGCATGAGCCAAATCACGTTAGAGAACAGCGCGGCGTAGAGTATTGTGAATACGACGTGGACGGTCAGCACAACCGTCAATCGCGGCGCGCCCGGTCCATTCGGTGTCGATGCGTCAGGGTCGGTGAGCTGCGGCACGGGTTCGAGAGTGACTCCAGTCGCCCGGGGCGGCGATCCACAGCCGTGCTGGCGACAAAGATGGTATTGTACCTCGACGCGGGCGCGCACGGAATCGGTGGAAGGGCGGGGGGCTATTAGCTGCGGCTGCTTCAGTCTCGCCGGGTCCGGAATGCGGGTCGTGTTCGTTGAGGACGGTCCGGACAATCAGCGCCTGATTGCGCCGGTTGCGTGCCTGCGGCTTGCAGCGTTCAGACCGCGGAAGACTGTGCTTGAGTGCCCGAAGGTATCTGAGTATTCGGGCGACTGCCAGGCGGTGCTTGTATGCTTTGATTCAAGGCCGCCAACATGGCTTCAAGCGAAATGCCACGCATGGCCGCCGCGGTACGGATGGTGATCGAGCGTCCGAGCGTGCGGCGCAGAAGCGGCTTGGCCAGGGGCGTCAGGCCGTGCTGCAGGAAGACGGGTAGTGTGGCGGGGAATCGCTCCACAACGCGGCCGGGGGAGTCGTCGGCCGTGATGCGCGGCACGGGGGAGGCGCTAATGTCGTGTATCGGGCCTGCATCGGGGGCTGCGGCCGGCTGCCAGCCGTTCATTATCCTCCAAAGGTGCACGCCCCAAATTGCGATGCCGCTGACTTCAAGTACGCCGCTGATGCCGACCAAGGGATAAGCGACGGCGGCGAAATCGGTGGCGATTTGCAGGCTTACGCGCAGGGCGCAGCCTAAGTTCACCAGGATAAACGGCAGCCAGAGCGGCCGTAGTAGCCGCAGATCGACCCCGTTCAGCGTGGGGACGACTTTGGCGGCCATTGCCAGGATCATGAGGCTGATGAAGCCGACGGTTATGGCGTGGCGGATCGCGCCGTAATAGGCGTGCGAAAAGTGGATCTCGGCGGAGTGGGCGCCGGAGGATGAAAGCCAGGGCGATTGCGGCAAAAGGACCAGCATGTAAAGCGGCGCCAGTAGCAGCAGGAGCAGTGAGAGATGCAGCCAGAGCATTGACGCGCGGAGGAATTTGACGCTGCGGTCGGGCGGCGAGGTTGGGCTTTCGCCGCTCCGGCCGGCAGGAACGCACGGCAACCAACGGTAAGTGAGCGCCACGCAAGCGCCGGCGAGAACGAGCATCGAAAGGTACAGCGGGGCGGCCCAGGCGGACTGACCAGTAAGCCGCATCGCCAGGAAAAACGCGACTTCTCCCGCAACTGCGGCCAGTAGCAGGAAGAGGCAGTTACGCACGAGGCGCGGGCTGCGGGCCGGGAAGTCGAATAAGGCCGGGAACATCCGCAGGCCGACGCCGAGGATCATCAGCAGGGCGAAGCCATGTATCTGGATATCGCGCAGGGGCGCTTGCCAGGTGGCCACTAATTCAAGCAGGTCGGCGCGTGTGGCTGCTCCGGTAGTGGCCAGCAGCAGGCCCCACTCGTAGCCGGCCTGGAGCAGGAAGAACGCGATGGCTGCGAACACGTATCCGTCAGTCCAAGTCAGGGCGTGGCCGCTTGCTTGAATTGTGCGGGTGATCACTAGAGCGAATAGGGCAATCGCGATCGCCTCGCTCGTCGCTCCGGCGAGCGCCAACACGCGCATGCCAGGAACGGCATAGAGAGGCTCGCCCAATGTGCGTGCCACAATGCCGGCGAGCATCAGGTAAAAAGTGAATAATGCCAGGCCCGGCCGCCACAGCGTAGTGTGGCGCATGCGAGGGAAGGCCTGGTAGGCAAAGCCCATCACGAACAAGCCGACCCAGCCGAAGATTTGCGCGTGGCCGTGGGCGTTGATGTCGTGAATAGAAATGGCGGTGAAAGAGCCGGCCAGGGCAATGCGTATCAGCAGATACGCGCCCCATACCGCGCCGGCCGACAGCGCGATAGCAATGGCGGTCTTGAAAAAGGGCCGGTAAATGGTGTCCGCAAAATGTACGGGCAGAGGCCGGGGGGCAACGCCGCCGCGGGCGTGTGCCGCGGCCGGATGCGGGACCGTCCGGTCGGCCTGGCGTAGCTCACTGAGCAGGCGTTCGAGCTCAACGCCGTGGGCGCGCGCGAAGTAGGCCAGCGTTTCGGCCGGGCCGTGCGCTCCGCCGCAGCCGCGCAGACCGTAGCGATCGAAGACGTCGCGCAGGTGTGGCCGCGCCCGGAGCAGGTCGGGAATCATGGTCTGCGGCTGAATCGCGGCCGCTGTGGTGTCGGACGGTGGCAGTGCCGTGCTTGGAATTGTGGCGGGGTGCATTTTCAGACCTATGTCGAGCGTAATTCCGCGGGGTTTGCTGCTACTCGTGCCGGTCAACCGGTGCCGTGTGGAGGAGTGTGGCCTCCAACTCGATGGCGCGCGGGAACAGGATGTTGTTCTCCTTGTGAATATGCTGATGCAGATCGGCTTCGAGTTCCGCCAGCCCACTCAGCAAAGCGCGATACGTGTTGCATGCGTCAGCGGGTGGGGTGTAGTCGCCGGTCAGGTGGCGCAAACGCTGCAGAGCAGAAGCGGCGGAATCGTGTTCGTACTCCATGACGCGGATTGGATTCTGCACGGAACCGCAGAAGCCCTCGCAGGCGGCGCCGGATTCCATGCCCTGAATGAGGGGGAACAGGATGCGCTCTTCCTTCATCATGTGGCCTTCGAGCTCCGCCCGCAGTTCCGTGAAGACCTCCTGGACTTCGGCCAGCTCGGGATGGCTGGCGCCATGCACCTGGCGCGTTTTGGCGGCGAGCTGGGCCAATTCCGGTAATGCGCGCTTGAGGTAAACGTGATGGGTATCGATGATGTTGATGATGAGATCGGCGCGCGAGGCGTGCCTCCAGTCTGTTTCGTCCGGCGCGGCGACAGCGCTTTCCGCTTGCTCGAGCGCGCGGAGAACCTCCTGCAAATCGAGTCCCTTGTTCGCGCAGGCCTCATCCAGCGGCGTCTTGCCGCCGCAGCAGTAATCGATGTCGAAACGCTCAAAGACGCGGGCGCGCGCGGGGCGATCGGCGACGAGCTGGCCGACGGGGGCGGTCAGATCAATGGACGTCATTTGTGAAGCTCCTTACAGGTTCCTGCTCGACCTCGGTTGCGATAAACCTAAACCTAAACGTTCAGGTTGACTTTATGAGTTTAGGCGGCATAATCCAGAGGTCAAGGCGGACGACGACATTCTGCGTCGGCACACTCGGCCTGACCCTGGCAGCGCCGGACCAAGTTCCGGCGCCTGGAGCTCGGACATGACGATTTCACAAACGGCCGAATACGCCTTGCGCGCCATTGTCTGGCTGGCTCGTGACCCCGACCGTCCGCTGGGCACGCCGCGCATCGCGCAGGCGACGCGCGTCCCGCCGGGTTACCTGGCACGCGTGCTCCAGGCGCTGGCCCGGGCCGGCTTGGTCGAGTCCAACCCGGGGCGGGGGGGCGGATTTCGGCTGAAGCGCTCTCCGGCCGATATCACCGTCTTGGACGTGATAAACGCGGTTGACCCGGTGGAGCGCATCGTGCGCTGTCCGCTGGGTCTGAAAAAACACCGCGGCCATTTGTGCCCACTGCATCGCCGGCTGGACGAGGCCGCCGCGCTGGTAGAACGGGCGTATGCGGAAACCACGATTGCGGAGATTCTGGCGGAGAAATCGCCGGCCGAGCCGTTGTGCCAGGAGGCGGAGGAGGAGCCTGAGTTCGCAAGTAAGAAGTGAGAAGGGGGCCGGCCGGGCCGGTGAAGTTCAGATTGCTTTCGGGGGGCAGCGCGCGGTATTCTGAATTGCGACGGCGGGAGGTTGCGCTGCCCCGTATGGCCGCGTCGGCCCGCCTGGATTGGGACTGAAGGCACCACGATTGCGTCTTTCGACGCGGGGGATAGGAGAGCTGGGATGAAGGCTTTGCGAGTCCATGTTGTATCGATGGGACGGGCGGCGGCAATTCTGCTGGCGTGGGGGCTGGCCGGCAGCGCGTTTGCGGAACAGGACAAGTATCTGATCGTGTCGGCGTCCGAATACGTGAACAGTGCGCCCTTGAATCAGTTCATCGAATTCCGCACTGCCAGGGGCTATGACGTCTCCGTTTACAACGTGTCGCCAGGCACCAGCCGGGACGACATCAAGGCCCACATTCAAAGCCTGTGGGGCACGCCGGATGCGCCGGATTTCCTGCTGATCGTCGGCGATACCAGCGGGGCGACGTCGACTGCCACCACCATTCCGCACTGGACGGGCGGCGGCAGCCGGCAGGCCCCGACTGACCTGCCATACGCGTGCATGGACGGCCCGGGCGATTGGTATCCAAACATGTTCTATGGGCGGTTCTCGGTGAACAGCGTGAACATGTTGGCGCAGGTCGTCGAGAAGACGATCGTGGCCGAATCCGGCGGTACCGGCGATCCGAGTTACACACGCCGCGCCGTAATGCTGGCAACCGATGATCCAACGGCTTTGGCGGCGGCGCTGCACGACTCGATCATCAGCACTTACCTGGAGCCGGCCGGCTTTACCGCCACGCGCGTGTACGCCGGGGTGGGTGGGGGCACGGCGCATGTGGCGGCGGCGGTGAACGAGGGTGTAATGTTCACCGTGTATTTCGGGCACAGCGGCTCGAGCGGATGGTCGTCGCCGGGATTCCATACGTCGGACGTAATGGCTTTGACGAACGAGGGGAAGTACGGGATAGCTTTCGGGTGGTCGTGCAGTTCGGCGGCTTTTACATCGGACGAGTGCTTCGGCGAGGCGTGGCTGCGAGCGCCGCACAAGGGCGCGGCCGGGTACTTGTCGGCCTCGAGCTTCGTATGGTGGGGCACCGAAAGCGCGTGGGAATCCTCGCGGCGTATGGAAAGGAATTTCTTCCGGGCGTTCTTTGAAAAGAACCTGTGGCGAGTCGGGGTGGCCTGGCAGGCTGCCTTGTGGGACATTCTCGCCGATCCGGATTTCGGGCCGGGGCACGATCACACGCGCAACATCTTTGAGGAGTTCGTGCTGCTGGGCGACCCGGCATTGCGCCTGCCGTTCCGGGTGTTGGACTTGACAGCGCCGGCGGCGTGGCCCGAGTTCGTCCCGCCGGATGTCGACACGACGCTGGTCCTGCGGATTCAGACTGCGGCTGAAACATACGACTCTGGCTTGCTGCACTATCGCTATAACGGGGGTGAGTATCAGACGACGCCGCTGGTGGCCTTGGGCGAGGACTTGTATGCGGGTACGTTGCCGGCGCCGCCGTGCCAGGCGCTGGTGGAGTACTATTTCAGCGCGACGGGCCATGCGGGCGGGACAGTTTATTTCCCGGAGCACGCGCCGGACGGAGAAGTTCTCAGCACCGTCGCGGCGACGACTAGCACGCTATTCGTCGACAATTTTGAAATCGGCGAAGGCTGGACCGTCCAGAATGATCCGGGCCTCACGAGCGGCGGTTGGCAGCGGGCTGTTCCGTCCGCGGTCGGCGGGACTGGTGCGCCGATGGTTGACTATGACGGTTCGGGCAAGTGCTTCGTGACCGACAACGCGCCTGATGCCGACGTGGACGGCGGACCGACGCGCCTAATCTCCCCAATCATTGACGTGAGCGGGTGGAACGAGGTTTACGTGCGCTTTGGGCGATGGATGTACTGTGACGACATTCTCCCGCCGGCGCAGGACTTTCTGGAGGTCGAGGTTTCCGCGGACGGCGGCGCCACCTGGATCCTGGCGGAGCGCGTTTGGGCCAATGGGGGCTGGGCCAAGCAGGACATCCGAGTGCCCGACTACGTGCCACTGACGCCGCAGTTCAGAATGAGGTTCTCAATCAACGACACTCCAAACAACTCGATAACTGAGGTGGCGCTGGATGGAGTGTGGATTTACGAACGCGGTTGTGAGCCGCCGCCCTTGCTGGGCGACCTGAACTGCGACGGCGCCGTGAACGTGTTCGATATAGACCCGTTCGTCTTAGCGCTTACTGAGCCGGCGGCGTATGCCTCGGTGTACCCGGATTGTGATGCGATGCTGGCCGACGTCACGGGCGACGGCGCCATTAACGTGTTCGACATCGACCCGTTCGTGTCATTACTTACTGACAGTCGGTGATCTTTCCAGGTACTTCTTGGCGGGCTGCTCCGCGCCGTCGCCTCGATGCCTCGAGCGTCAGAACAGCGTTGCTCCCGGTGGCAAGTACGCTAATAGGCATGGCCGAACGTCGGTCGTGATCCAGCCGAGCGGCGACTCGGAGAACCCCACCTTGCGCAGCAGCTCGCGAACGTCTGCCGCGCTCACGCAGCAACCGAGCCAGCGGGACAGCTCTTCGCTCATGCGGCGGACATTGATTTGAACGAGGTATTCGGCCATGGGGCACCTCTCAATGTCGAGCAGCTTCATCCTGCCAATATGTTTACGTGATTAGCGGCCTCCATGTTCGAGAGGCCTTGCCGCGGCGACTCTTCGACGTGCCGCCCTGGGGGGCGCTGCGCACCTCTCCGGCGCGCCATGGAACGACAGGTACCGTGAACGCTGGTAGGGCTGGCCAGGGTCGCCACCGCACCGCATAATTCGCGCGATGTTCGCGTTCGTCCTGCGCCGATTGGCGACCTTCCCGATCGTGTTGCTCGTGATGTACACGGCCGCCGTGCTTCTGGTCATGGCCGCGCCGGGCGAGGGGCTGTCGACCGGCGAAAAGGAAATGCCTCCGGAGGTGTTGGCCGCACGACGCCATGCCTTCAATTACGACCAGCCCTGGTGGCAACGCTACTTCTGGACTTGGCCGAAGCGCCTGGTCTGGGACGGGGACCTGCCGGCTCACCAGTATGAGGACTGGACGGTGGTCGAAATCCTCCGTTCGGCCTTGCCGGCCTCGCTGCAACTCGGCGTGCTGGCGTTGAGTTTGGCCGTCGTAATGGGCCTAGCGGTCGGGGTAATCTCCGCCGCGCGCCGCGGCCGATGGCTTGACCACCTCTCGGTCGGCTTGGCCCTGGTCGGAATATCTCTGCCAACTTTCGTTACGGGGGCCGTACTGCTGATCTTTTTCGCGATCTGGCTGCATGCGGTGCCGGTAGGGGGGTGGGGCCGGCCTGCGCAGGCCATTCTGCCCGCGTTCACGCTGGCGTTGCCTTACGCGGCCTACATCGCGCGCCTGACGCGCTCGGCCTTGATCGACGTTTACGCGGAGGACTACATCCGCACGGCCCGCGCGAAGGGCCTGTCCGAAGTGCGGGTGCTTTTCGACCACGCTCTGCAAAATGCGCTGCTGCCGGTGTTGAGCTATCTCGGTCCGGCGGCCGCGGCCATCTTCACGGGCTCATTCGTGGTGGAGAAGGTCTTCACGATTCCGGGCATGGGGACGCACGTTGTGGAGTCGATCAATAACCGCGACCAGAGCCTGATTCTGGCGACGGTTATGGTTTACGGCGTCTTCCTGGCGAGTTTCAACTTGATAGTCGACCTGCTGTACGGCGTGATCGACCCGCGGGTCAGAGTGGGGGCGCGCCATGCCTGAAGCGCGCGGGCGACACGAAACTGGCGCGGCGGCCGCCAGCGCACAGGCCGCCGGCTCGATCATTGCGGGCGCGGCAAGCTCAAATTACCGCCTCATGAGCGGGCCGTGGGAGCGCTTTCGGCAGAACCGCCCGGCGGTCACCGCGCTGGCGCTGCTGCTGTTGATAAGCGCCGCTTGCTTCGGCACACTCGGCTGGTCGGCCGGCCGGATGCGGGTGCAGCAGCTAGATGCGGCCAGGCAGCCGCCGTCGCGCACGCACATCCTCGGAACGGACGAATTGGGCCGCAGCTTGTTGTGGCGCACGTTGTACGGCGGCGCGATCTCGTTGAGCCTGGGTCTGCTGGCGGCCGGGGTTTCGATTGTCATCGGAACCGCGTACGGCCTCGTGGCGGGCTACCTGGGCGGACGCTGGGACGAGCTGATGATGCGGGCGGTGGACGTGCTCTACACCCTGCCGTACATGCTGCTCGTGATGCTGTTTGCGGTTTCGATCGGCGCGTGGCTGGAGAGCCGGCGCGTGCTGGGTGGCGAGTGGAGCCGCTTCTTCGTGCTGGCCCTGGCGATTGGCGGTGTGAGTTGGCTGACGATGGCGCGGGTAGTGCGGGGGCAGGTGCTCTCGCTGCGTGAGCAGCCGTTCGTTGAGGCGGCCCGAGCGCTCGGTCTTCCGACGTCTCGGATACTCCTGCGGCACCTGCTGCCGAATCTGTCGGGCCCGATACTCGTTTTCGCAGCGTTGACGGTGCCCCAGGCGATCCTTCAGGAGTCGTTCCTGAGCTTCTTGGGCGTTGGGATTCAGCCGCCGCAGGCGACGTGGGGCTCGCTGGCCGCGGACGGGGTGCATCTGCTGAACCCGATACAGTTCGATTGGTGGCTGGTTGTCGTACCGTGCGTAGCGCTGTCCGTGACGCTGCTCGCGCTCAATTTCGTCGGCGACGGCATCCGCGACGCCCTCGACGTGAAGCAGAGCCGGGGCGTGTCGCCGCGGTGAACGCCGGCTCGTCCGCATCGTGTTGAAGATGAACGCCCATCCCGCCCGCATCGCGCGCCGCGACGCCTTTGCCGCCATTTCGGGGCGACACGCCCCGGCTCTGCTCTTCCTCAACGACGGGATTGATTTACCAACGGCGGGGGATTGATTTGCCAACGGTGGGTGATTGATTTGCTAACGTAAGGGGATTGATTTGCGAACGATTCTCCCCTAGACTTGGCACGAGATTTGGGGATTGGTGTAACGGTAGCACGACTGACTCTGGATCAGTTAGTCCAGGTTCGAATCCTGGATCCCCAGGTGACCTAAAGGCCGGAAAGCACGGGACTTATGAACCGTGGTGTCCGGCCTTTTTTTTACCACCCCGTGGTGCTATCCCGGTGCTCCCGTTCGCGCATCTCCGGTGACGCGGAGTCTAGCTTCGTTTACCGGCACCCCGGGTGCCGCACCACAATGCGAGATCGCCGGATACCGCTAGTCGGAATCGAGGGGCGGTAGCCCGAGCCGCGCCGGCAAGGACAGCGCTTGGGGCTTGCCACGGTTGTGCTATCGCGTTATTATTTGCCCTTAGCCCCGAGCCCCGGGCCGGACTGCGTCGGCGCACGTGTCCCCCCCGCACGTCCCGACCGCCGGCCCATTTTTTTGCGCGAACTTAGCTTCCCGGACTTGGGCTTCTACGTTCTCGCGTACGGAACCGGGTCGGGCACGCCAACCTTCGCAAACGCTTCCAAGCGCAGCCGGCAACTATCGCAGTGCCCGCACGCCCGGCCTTGCTCGTCGGGATCGTAGCAACTGCGAGTCAACCCATAATCCACGCCCAACGCCAAGCCGCGGCGGATAATCTCCGCCTTGCTCAGATATAGCAGCGGGGCGTGAATCCTGATTCTGTTCCCCTCGACTCCGGCGCGAGTTGCCAGGTTGGCCAGCGTTTCGAACGCCGCGACGTACTCTGGGCGACAGTCCGGGTAGCCGCTGTAATCGATCGCGTTGACGCCGATGAAAATGTCCCGCGCCTCGCGCACCTCCGCGAACGCGAGCCCATACACCAAAAAAATTGTGTTGCGGGCCGGCACGTACGTGATCGGAATGCCCGGCGCCTCCAGGTCGCGATCCTTCGGCACCGCCAGATCGCTCGTCAGGGCCGAGCCGCCGAACACGCGCAGATCTATTTCGACGACCTGGTGCTCGGCTACCCCTATCGCAGCCGCCACACGCCGCGCCGCCTCCAACTCGCTGACGTGCCGCTGTCCATAGCGAAACGTCAGGGCGTGCAGCTCAAAACCGGCCGCGCGAGCCATCGCCGAGGCCGTGGCACTGTCCAATCCCCCCGAGAGCAGAACAACCGCACGCCGGTTTTCACGCTGTGCAGACATCCAAAACCGCCTGTGCTGCGAGTTCTTCTACTGCTATTCCTCGCCCTCGGCTGGCGGCCAGCCTTCGTCTTTCAGACTCACGCGCTCGATGCTGAGCGCGCGCCCTTCCGGTCCAATGTCCATCACGACGCCGGACATACGAGCGTCGCTGCGCGCCACTACGTACGGGTACGGCATTCCGGTTACGAGCGAGCGAATCACGGCCTGCTTGTCGCGCCCCAGCACCGAGTCATGCGGCCCGGTCATGCCCAGGTCAGTGATGTACGCCGTACCCTTGGGGAGGATCGTCTCGTCCGCCGTTTGCACGTGCGTGTGTGTCCCGACCACGGCGGAAACTCGGCCGTCGAGGTACCAGCCCAGCGCCAACTTTTCACTCGTCGTCTCGGCGTGGACGTCCACCACGATCACCTTCACGTCATGCGGCACGGCGGCCAGCACCCGGTCAGCCGCGTGGAACGGGCAATCGGAACGCACGTTCATATACGTTCGCCCGAGCAGCGAAATGACGGCCACACGCTCGCCGCTCCGGGCCGTCACCAGCGCCAGCTCGCGGCCGGTCGCCTCGGGCGGCAGGTTGGCCGGGCGCACGATGCGTTCCTCGGATTCCAGCAGCGGCATGATCTCGCGCCGCCGATAAATGTGGTCGCCCATGGTGCAGACGTCGATGCCGTAGTGCCGCAGCTTGGCGAACATGGCGGGCGTCAAACCGCTGCCGTCCGAGGCGTTCTCGGAGTTGGCGACCACAAAGTCGATCCCGCGCTCGGCCAGCAGCCGCGGAATGAGCTGTGAACAAGCGTGTTTACCGGGCCGGCCGACAATATCGCCGATCGCGAGCAGGCGCATGACGAGGCTTTCTAGCGCGAGGCTATTCACGGGAGCCCCGCGAGCGCTGGCGCAGTATATCACGTGTCGGGGCGATCGAATACTGCAACTTTGCTATCGGGGCCAAGGAGCCGGCAGCGGGGGCAGCCCAGGAAGACGGGGGGGCTGCAGGCGACTGGCGCTGCAGGGGGGCCGAAGCGGGAAGCGTGCGTCTCAGCCGGGGAGGCTCGCGCCGGCTACTTCTTCCGCGATTGCAGTTCGTCGACGCGCTTCATTAAGGCCGAAATCTGCTGCCGGAGTTCATCAACCTCGGTTTCGGCCTTCGGCGCCTCAGGCGCGGACGGCCCCGCTGCCCGGTTGGCCGCGCCGGCCGCTTCAAGCCAGACGCGCGTCCAATCCGCCGCGGAGGGCATGGCCGCTGCGGGCAGATTGAAGGCCGATTGCCACATCTTGGCCCACTGGGCGTGAGCAGCTCGCTGGGCCTCGAGCGTCTGGCGGAAGAACTGTTCGAGCACCGAACCCAGGAACTGTTCCTGCGTACGAATGATCTGGTGCAGGATGGCTGCGGGGAAAATCGAGAGCTTTGGCGCGTGGCGCTCGAGAATGATCTGGGTCAGGATCTGGTTCGTGATGTCTTCGCCGGTCGTGGAGTCGACGATCGCAAGTTCATGCCCTTGAACGATCAGATCGTGCAAATCCGCCAGCGACACGTTCTGGCCGCGCGTCGAATCATAGAACCGGCGATTCGGATATTTCTTGATCTGCAGCCGATTGCTTGCGTCGTGGATGGACGGCGGTTTTGTAGGCGAACGAGCAGCCATAGGCTGGATAGCTTACAGTCCGGACGCCCCTAGTGCAATAACAAAAAAGTTAATCCCGACTAACCGCCTCGGATAGCGCAAGTCTCTCAGTGTAAAGGCTTTATCTACCTCGCCATAGTTTTGTGCAATCGCACAAATTTAACTTGCGATTCTGCCAAAGCGCGGGTATGTTTCTTCACGAACGGACTGCTTGGCCGGGCGGCCGCGGAGTGCGGCGCGGCCTCAGGTTGCGGTCCGCTACGGTCCCCGGATGGCGCGCAAGAAGGACAACCCGGCAAGAGCCGGCAGACGAAAGACCCAAAAGGAGCCACTCATGACAGCCGCTGCGACCCCCCCGAACGTGTTCGATGCGATGAAACAGGTTGCCGAGAATTGCGTCAAGGCCATGCAGGCCGGCATGAAGTTCTATGAGGACACGGCGCAAATCTACACTGAGATGGCGACCAAGAACATCGACCAGGCCAAGGACGGGTACGTAAGACTCGCTAACGACCTCTCCGACCTCAACCGGAAAAACATCGAGCGCTTCCAGTCCTTTGTGGATGAGCAGGTCCGCCGCAACGCTTCGCTGGCCCCTTACATGGTCGATCCGGCCGCCTTCACCAACCCGGCCGAGATGTACGACCGGATGGCCGCCCTGTGGCGCAACTCCTTCCAGGGCCTGCGCGACTCGGTCACTACGACCGCCAAGGTCATCACTGATGCGGCCGAAGGTTGGACGCGCGTTTATCGCACGGCCCAGTAGCCGCGGAGGCCACCGCCGCCGCGAGCAGTGACAGCGGCCGAAATAGCGCTGGCGCGCGGCGGCGCGCCTCGCGATTGGCTTACCCGAGAAGCTGGAGGTGACGCTTGGCTGGCGAATCGCCTTTTTCGATGCCGTCGTTAAACCCCTTCCTGGCGTTCTGGAACGACTTCTACACAAAGATGGTGGCCGCGGGTCTGGCACCCGGGAAGGACCCGCAGGATGCGGCGGAGCAAATGCGACGTTCGTTTTTCGACGCGATGTCGCAATATGCGGACGAGTTCTTGCGCAGCGAGGTCTTCCTCAAAGCGATGAAGCAGTCGTTCGACAACGTCGTGGCCATGCAGGGCGCGACCAAGCAGTATTTGCAGAAGGGCCTGGCGGCAGCTCAGATGCCCTCGCTGGTCGATCAGGAGCAGGTCGTCGGGATGATACGCGGTACAGAAGATCGTCTTTTTACGCGGCTCGACGAGATCCAATCCAGGATTGAAAGGCTCGAGAAAGCGTTGGAGAACGCGGCCGAAAAGCGCCCCCGCACGAAAACGTCGTGAAATTGACCGGCCACAACGCCGCCGGCGAGGCACAAGATAATGGCGACTGTGACGCAGATACCATGGTTCCTGAACCCCGAATCCTACCTGCAGCCTTGGCAGCAGGCGATTGCCAAATCGCTGGCAATTCCGAAGGTGATCGACGTAATGCGCCGCACGCGGGTCGGCGCCACGCCCACGCGCCCCGTCTACCGGGAAGACGGTTTGCGCCTGCTCGAATACGAAACCGAAGCACCACGCAAGTTCAAGACGCCGCTGTTGTTGGTCTTCGCGCTCGTGAATCGCTCCTACATCGTCGACCTCCGGCCCGGCAAAAGCGTGATCCACCACTTCCTGCAGGGCGGGTTTGATACTTACAACGTGGACTGGGGCAAACCTACGCCCAGTGATACGCACTTGGCGCTGGATGATTACGTTCTCGGCTATCTGGACCATGTAGTCGATTTCGTGCGGCGAAAGTGCGAGGTCGACAAGCTGAATATGCTCGGCTACTGCATGGGCGGCACCATGGCCGCCATTTACGCCGCCTTACGGCCGGAGAAAATCAAGAACCTGATTCTCATGGCCGCTCCGGTGGACTGGTCGGCCAAAGCAAATCTGCTGTCGGTGTGGTCAGATGAGCGCTATTTCGACGTCGACAAGCTGGTGGACGCTTACGGCAACGCTCCCGCCGAGTGGCTCCAGGCGTCGTTTCTGCTCCTACGGCCGTTCCAAAACACAGTTGAGAAATGGATGCGGTTCTACGAGAAGATGGACGACGAGAATTACCTGGAGGACTTCTTCGCGATGGAAACCTGGCTGAACGACAACATCCCGGTTGCGGGTGAGGTCTTCCGCCAGTTCGTCAAGTACATGTTCCAAAAGAACATGCTGATCCAGGGCAAGCTCGAAGTTGGCGGTGAGCGCGTCGACCTGAAGAAGATCGCGTGCCCGATCCTGAACCTCACCGCGCAGCATGACCATCTTGTGCCTCCCAACCAAAGCCTGCCCTTCAACGACGCCGTGTCTTCTACAGATCGTAAATCGATCAATTTCCCGGTCGGCCACATTGGTCTGGCGGTTTCCAGCAAGTCGCACCGCGATCTGTGGCCGCAGGTGGTCAGTTGGCTGGGCGAGCGCTCCGACGCTCTCCGGCCGCATTAAGGGGCACAGATATGAGTTCGGGCCCGAACGCCAAGCAGCACAAAAATCCGCTTGAGGAGACGTTGCCGGCGCAGCTTGATCTGCGGACGCGGGTCGCAATAATTACCGGCGGCGCCGGCGGCATCGGCCGGGCCACGTGCCTGGAATTGGCCCGAAAAGGGATACGCGCCGTCGGTGTCGTCGACTTGAGTCCCGGCGTCGATGATTTCTGCCTTGACGGCAACAAGCGCATCGGCCGGGAGGTGCTGATACCTTACTGTGGCGATGTGACCGAGCCCGGCTTTCGCCGCAGCGCATTTGCCGACCTCGAACGGCGGTTTGGCACGGTTACGGTCTGCATTCCGGCGGCGGGCATCACGCGTGATCGGCTCGCTGTGCGAATCAACAAAGAGACCGGCGAGCCTGATATTTACAACGAGGAGGAGTTCCGCCGCGTCATGGCGGTCGACCTGGTTGCTCCGGTGTATTGGGCGTTGGAAACGATTGCCAGTGTGGCCCGCGATCGCCACAACAAGGGCCTGAAAAAGTGGACTCCCAGCGAGGGCGTACAGGGCGCAATCATTTTCATCGGGTCGGTCTCATCGTCGGGAAACCGTGGGCAAGTAGCGTATGCTTCCGCCAAAGCCGGGCTGGATGGCGCTCAAGCCACTTTGGCGACAGAAGCGATTTTCCACGGCGTGCGCTGCGCGATCATACACCCGGGCTATACAGATACGCCGATGGTCCGGGCACTGGGCGACGAGTTTATCGCCACCCGGATTCTCCCATTTACGCAGCTCGGGCGCCTGATTCACCCGGCTGAAATTGCGCACGCCATCGCATTCCTGGTGTGCAACAGCGCGGTAAGCGGGCAACTCTGGGCGGACGCGGGCTGGCATCCCGTCGCCTGACGAAACGGCAAAATTGTCAGTAAGATGATTCGCTGAAGGACTGCATTCCGTAATTGCGGATATGGCGAGTCGCCAGTCTCTGCAGTTGCAATTCGATGCGAGGTGTGCGTAACAGACTGCCTTCACAATACCCAAGTGTGCACGTCGTCATTGCTTCACCAGTGCGCCGACCCTGCAATGCTCGCCAGCCAAGTCCGGCACACGTAAGAGTTTATCGCCAATAAAGGTGAATTAATTGGCCCAGCGCGACTGCCGGGTGCTAAGCTCATGTGTGTTTTTCTGGTGTGCGCGAGTGAATCGGCCGCTCTGCAACGGGCGCAGCCGCAGCTTAGTCTGCGTGCCTCGCCGGGGCGGACTGACGGGTCGCCATTAATCGGGCATTAGAGGCAGGTGGGTTATGGCCGCGGAAGCAGTCGTCACTTCGAACGAAACCTATGCGAAGACGGGCAGCGATTTGTTGGCGGCAACGGGCACCAAGACGCCAACCGCGCCGCAGGAACGAAAGCGCCCCACCACGGGGCAGCTCACGGGAAAGGTGGCGCTGGTGACCGGCGGCTCGCGCGGCATCGGTCGAGCCATCTGCCAGGCGCTGGCGGCGGAGGGGGCCGACGTAGCCGTAAACTACGTGCGCAACGACGAAGGAGCGCAGCAGACGCTGCGCTTGGTCACCGGGCATGGGGTCCACGGCAACGTCTATAAGGGCAACGTGGGCAGCAACGACGACATCCACCGCATGATCGAGGAGATTCTCAAGGACTTCGGCCACATCGACATTCTCGTCAACAATGCCGGAATCACTCGCGACAAGAGCTTCGCGAAGATGACGCAGGACGTGTGGCGCGAGGTGGTTGATGTCGATCTGACCGGTCAGGCGATGATCACGCAGGAGGTGCTCAG
>JAGPEO010000033.1 GCA_018056925.1 Phycisphaerae bacterium | reverse complement strand
CGGCGTGCCTTTCCCAGCATGACCCGCTTTCGCCGCCGCGCTGACGGGGCGGTCGTCCTGGACGAGGAAGAGCGCGCGCAGAGCGGCCGGCGGTATCTTCGCATCGGCACCAACGCCCTGCGCTTCGGACAGTTCGGCCCTCCGGCCCGGGAGGCGGTAGCGCAATTCGGGCGAGTCGTTTTCACCCAGGCCCCGGTGCAACTCAGCCTCAGCGACCTCGACTACCAGAATATGGAAGTCTTGTACGCGTTCGATCTGGAATACGCAGGCAACCATGACGAACTGGTCGCGGAAACGTTGCTGGGCGACAACCCGCTCATGGCCGCCGTAAGGGGGGGCGAGCGGCGGATCATTGAGTGCCAGCCGTGTATCGGAGTGGCGCTGGGGTCCGAGGACCTGAGCACGCACGCATACATCGACGTCCGCGGACGGACTTCGATGTTTGAAATTCGCTCAGGCGAATATGAGCCGCAGCCCTTGACCGTCTACCTGACCCTGCGGCGCGATCTCCGCACCGCGCCGTCCGACTTGCTGCGAACGCACCAGGAATTGCTGGAACTCGGGGAGGAATACGCCGCCAGCCGCGTGATTCCGCACGTGGTTCGGCCGCTGCGAGAAGCTATCGCCAGTCGAAGATAATTCAAAATCAGTGGTTAAGGGATCGGAACCGCGGCTGTATCATGGGCGCAAGAAGCGCCACGTCGTCCGCGGCAGCCGCGCGGAACGCCCGTAGCGTGAGGGATAGATGACAGCTTCGCAACGGGAAGGAACCGTCTTCGCCCAGGCCGCCCGCCGGCGCAGGATACGTCTGATCAACCCGAATTCGCCGCTCTCGAACATCACTATGCCGAAGATCATTCGGCAGATGACGTTCAATCGCCGCGCCCTATTCGCACCTACGGGCTTGACGATCTGCGCGGCGGTCGTCCCACGGCACTGGCATGTCGAGTTGATCGACGAATGCGTGCTCGAACAGCCGCATCAACCGCGGGCAGACGTGGACATGGTCGGCATTTCGGCCATGACGCCGCAAGCTCCGCGGGGATACGAGTTGGCGGACGCGTATCGGCGGCTGGGTGTGACGGTCGTCATGGGTGGGATTCACCCGAGTGCGATGCCGAGCGAGGCGCTGCAACATTGTGACGTGGTGTGCCAGGGCGATGCCGAGTCAACTTTGCCGCATGTGATTCGCGATTGGGAGGAGGCGGCCGATCGGGGGATGGACCCGCGGCAGGGCATGCGGCGCATTTATGACTGGGCGATGTTCGAAACGGCGCCGATCGCCACGCCACGTAAAGACATCTACAACCCCGCCGACTACCTCGTCGCTAACCCGATCCAGACCACGCGCGGCTGCCCGCACAACTGCAACTTCTGTACGACGCCCGCCGTCTTCGGACGCAAGTATCGCCAGCGCGAGATTGCGGACATCGTCGAGGAGATTCGGGCGGCCTGTGAGCGGCGGCGGCCGTGGTGCTTCATCTTCGCGGACGACAACTTCGGCGGGAACCACAACTGGGCGATCGATCTGTGCGAAGCCCTGCGGCCACTGAAAGTGGCGTGGGCCACGCAGTGCGACATTTTGATCAGCCGCAATGACCGGCTTCTGAGGACGATGCGTGAAAGCGGGTGCGTGGGGCTGATTTTGGGGTTGGAAAGCCCGAAGCAGGACACGCTGGCGGTGGCAGGCAAGAAATTCGTGCAGAGCACGACCTACGCCGAGCGCATCCGCAAGATACAGAGTTTCGGCATCAGCTTGTGGGGGGCGTTTATCTTTGGCTTTGACACGGATACTTGGCAGGATTGCATGCGGGCGTGCCGGTTCGCGCAGCGCATGAACCTGGCCATGAGCTGTTACCCGATTTTGACGCCCTATCCGGGCACGGCTTTTTATGACCGGTTCGAGCGTGAGGGGCGGCTGCGGACGCGCGACTGGCTGCGTTACAATGGTGCGTCGGTCGTTTTCGAACCGAAGCAGATGAGCGCCAAGGAGCTACGGCACGCACAAATGGCGGCCTTCGCCGAGTTCTTTTCGCCGCGCTCGGCACTGAGGCGGCTGCGACTGTTCCCGCTCAAATCGCGGGCGTGGGTGGCGAACCTGGCCATCTGGAAAGGTATTCGTTACTACTACGGGCAAAAGGGCCGCCAAGTGCCGAGGTTTCGAGATTTCCTGGATCGGGACGCGCGGGCCTGGGATTATCCCGACGAGGAATGGGCGGAAACCTGCGCCGCGCCGGGCGGCAGGCGCGCGCTTTGGCTGCCGGCCGATCAGGAGCGCACGGACGAGCAGGGGGGTGAGCCCGCCAATCTCGAAGCGGTCGCATTAGCAGCCGCGGCGGCGAGCAACCCGATCGTGCAGATGGCCGGGGCGTTTGCTAACGAAACCGGGGAGGTTGATTTGTAATGCACAAGAAACAGCGGACGCAAACCAAGCCGTGGCTCAAGAAGCGGGGGCCGCGCTGGTCGTTGATAGGGTTGATGGCGGTCGGCTTGCTCCTGGTGGTTGGACTGGGCACCTTTGCGGTGGCCACGATTGGGGGCAAAGGGGACCTGAACGCGGTGTTGCGCAAGGCGCAACTAGGGGCCATCCCGAGCGGCGCGACGGACTTACAGTATGCCGGCGTCGCGGACAGCACTTATTACCTGCGATTCACCGCATCGCCCGAAGAAATCGAGCGTTTCATAGCGGATTCTCCGCGGCTGAAAGTACGTGCGCCGCAGTTGCTTGGGCCGGCGCAAATGTACTTGCCCGATTCGCAACGTGAAGCGAATCCGAGCGAAGGCACCGCAACTATCTATTACGCCGCGAACGAACGCATCCCATGGTTCGATCCACAGGTGCGCGAGAAGGGGCGCATGTACGCCATTGCGCCGGATCGGCATTCAAACTGGACGGAAGTTGTAATAGACGACCAGAAGAACACGGTTTACATTCGGGTAAGGCAGAGGTAGCGCGGGAAACCTGGGTGGGGCAAATGGGCAAATAAGGGGGGCCGGGATGGTGCGCGCGACGCCACAGCTTGAATAGTTTTTCAGCACCCGCTCAATCGCCGATAGCTAGCATCAAGCAAGTCGGTTTTGTCCGAGATCAGCGAACAACGAGCCGGAAATCACGGGAGACATGTTATGGTGTATCGGCTGATACTACCGTTGCTTTCAGCGGCTGTGCTGCTGGGTGGGTTGACGTCCGCAACGGCTGCAGATCGTGACTGGAACAAGAACCAGCGCGCCACCTTCCGAGGCGACGCGGCCTACCACCGCCAAGTGCAGTCGGTTCGCGACGGACAGCGCGGTTACACGTGGCGCGGTGGTAGTGACTGGGGCTGGCGTGACGGGCGCTACTACGGTGGCAGAAACTTCTCTTGGGGCTGGGCCGGACCGCGCTACTATTCCGGGCCGGTCCGCCATTATTCGTACTCCACGCCGTACTATCACAGCTACGTCTACCGGCCGCCTGTTTACTCCTACAGTTACAGTGCGCCCTATACGTACTACTACCGCCCCTATACTTACACTTACAGCTACGTGCCATACAGGTATGCGGCCTACCCGGACACTGGGTTTGTTTACGGTTACGCGCCATATAGCTATCCATATAGCTATGCGGCGTACCCAGGCGTTACCTTCCGTTTCGACTGGGACGACGACGACGGATACTGGAAGTGGGATAACGGCTGGGAGTGGGAGGATTGATGTAGGCGGCGGCCAGTTCTGGCAACCATCGCCCTCGGCCGCTCTGGCGGCGACCGAGGGCGAGTAGTTGTTATAACGTCACGGTCTTACGGGGTGGAGGTGTTCTGAACGGTAGTCGTGGTCGTCGGCGGAATTGCGTTGTTTAGGTTGAACACGCCTGTGAAGTCTAGATCAAACACACCGTTGAAATTGAACGCGGGGGGCGCCTGCGTTTGCCTGTTTGCATTTACGATGAACGAATTGAAATTCGGGACGGTGGCGGGGTTGAAATCTACGGTATTCGTCGTCACGGCATTGACGTTCGCCAGGTCGTCGCCGCGGGTGACAGGGAAGAAGAACGGGTTAAACAAAACAGGAACATTCGTCTCTGGGAAAAAAACGCCGAGCGGAAGAATGATCCCATTGACGTTACCAACCGTCACGGGCGTGAACGCTTGGGGTACACATGCCGCCAGGCCGGCCACAAACGCCGCGAACGCCAGCAGGGGCAGAGTCTGCCGCATCATGGTTTTGCTCCACATTCATGTCGTCGATGCGCCCTGAACTGAAGGATTCTAATCGGCGACGTCGTGTTGGCAGGCCGCTGAAGCGGAATTCACGAATTCGCGAGTCCACAGAGGCAGTGTCAGGCACAATGTGGGTCGGCAACTAAACCGACGCGCGCGCCGGCGATTCATGGCAGAGCATTCAGCGCCCTTCAATTAATTGCTCAGCCTCTTGCATCAGTTGCCTCAGTTCCGGGAGCTGGCTGAGGCCGACTTCCGCTGAACGTTGCCGGGCACGCTCGAGTTCCTCGCGGGCCGCCGTGGAATCTCCCAGCCGGTGGTATGCCACGGCCAGAAAGGCATGGTCCACGGGATGCCAGTTGTTAAGCTCACCGGCGTTCTTCAGCGCTTCGACTGCTTCTTCATAACGGCCACAGCGGTAGAGCGCGATCCCGAGTGTGTTCAACACCTGACCATCCCAGGGCGCGATCGTCCAGGCGCGCTGCGCCCAACGGAGCGCCTGCTCGTATTGCTCGGCGGGCAGGTTCTCGCGAGACACCACGTCCCAGGCTCCGGCATTGAGCCAGGCCGGACGGGAGGCGAAGTCAACAAAGTGCCGCGCCGCGACCTCATGCACGCGCTGCAGCCAGGGCGAACGCGAGCGCAGGTCCGCAAGGCGTTCTTCGGCCTTCTGCAGCGACGGCAGGTTGATGCGAACCGCCTGGTGAACCTCACGGTAAGCGCGTGAATAGACGGCCCGCTCGCCCGCGTACTGCCGGACGCGCTGCGGCGCCACGGCTTCCCAGAGCCAGACGACGTTGTCCGATCCGAGCGAACCCGCAGAGGCCGAAGCCAGGCGTTCTCCATTTGCATCAAAGGCCAGCCCGCGGACGGAGCCCTTGTGCCCAAAAAGCGTCGCCACCTCGACCTGCGTCGCGAGGTCCCAGATTCTGATGGTCTGATCGCGCGAGCCGGAGGCCAGACGCGGCTCGGCGGGGTGGAAGGCTAAAGCGGATATCGCGTCGGTGTGCCCTTCGAGCGTTTGCTCGCACGTCATTCGAGGAAGACCCGACGCCCAGTCAACATACCAGAGGCAGATCGGAAACGTGCCGGACTGCGGGTTGTGCGACGCGGTGGCGACTTGCTTGCCGTCCGCGTGAACCGCGAGCGCCGACACATATCCGCCGGGAAGGCTCTGCGCCGCGGTCCACACCGCGCGGTTCTCTGCAATGTCCCAAATGCACAATGTCCCCGTCCGCGCCGGGGCGTCCTCCGAATAACCACAGGCGGCCAGGATGAAGTCACCTTCCTCTGTCTGCCGCCCTGACGTCGAATGCAAAGCAGAACCTTGCGCTCCTGGGCTCAGGAAAGCCAGAGCGGAAACCGGCTGGTCGGCCAGTTTCATAAGCTGGCCGGCGCCCGCGTCGAGGCCGTTTTCCGAAACCGGCCAGATCCGCAGTGTGCCGTGTTCGTCGCCGACGGCCAAGCGGCGCTTATCGGGGCTGATCGCAAGCGCGCAAACGGTGCCGCCGGCCTCGCCCGCACCTATGGCAACGTCGCTGATGCACTGCGGCTCGCGCGGCTCGCTGACATCCCACAGGATCACCCGGCCGCCTTCCTTGCTCCCCACGCCGTGCCCGCTGGTGGCGACGGCCAGCAGTGTCCGCGCGGGGAGCGTGTCCGTATTCCAGCAGAGAATGCCCGCCAGGCCCTCACCCAATCGCACGTGACGCCGGGCAACCGGCACACACAGATTCGCGTCCCAGATGATGATCCCATCATCCGCGTCGGCCGATATGACGTAGGCGCTGTCCGGCGTAAACGTGACGGCCCGCACGCCGGCATAATGCCCGCGCAGGCGCGGAATATCCTCGCCCTCCGGCCACCACAGGCGGACCGTGCCGTCGAGCGACGCGGAGACAATCCGCCCGTCGAGTACATGCGCTAGACCGACGATCGGTCCCTGGTGCCCGCGTAGTGCCGAAAGCAGTCGGCGGCGCGGGACGCGCAGCTCGCGCCGCTCGCTGCCAGGATCGGGCACGGTCGCGGACTCGTTCGTTTCCCAGAGGCGCAGGGCCCGGTCATCACCGCCCGAGACCAGCCGCAGGCCCGTATCGTCGAAGCGGACAGCGCGCACTGGCGCATCATGTCCATAAAGCACGTCGATCTGAACATCCGGGCCGTACAGATATTGATCCGCGCGCGAGCCTGCCAGCGCCGTTTCCAGATTCCAAATGCGAATAGTCCCGTCTACTCCGCCCGACGCCAAGCGGCCTTCATCGGGACTGAAATCCAGACAACTGACTGACCAACTGTGCCCGCACAGGATGGCCGCCGCACTCGGGTTGCCCTCCGCCGCCGCACGGAAATCCCAGACGCGCACCGTGCTGTCCTTGCCGGCCGAGGCCAGCCACCGTCCACTGCGACTGAAAGCCAGCGTCTGCACCGGACCGCCATGCCCCAGGAGCGTGGCCAGAGGTTCGCGGATGTAATTCTCGTCCGAGGCATGCCGGGCGGGCGGGCGTTCGAGCCGCCACAATCGCACCGCGCCAGGGTTTCCGGAGGCGCTCGCCAGCACTGGCTCCGTCGGATGAAATGCCAGACTCGACACGGTCGACTGCCGGTCCGCAACCCAGTGCTCGAGCAGGACCGCATTCGATACGCTCAAGTCGAAGAGCCATATATGCCCAACCGCTGCGTCTGAGTGGCCGGCGGCGGCGACCGCGAGCAGGACGCCATCCGAATCTATGGCCGACGTCAGTGGTACGTGCCCGCCGAGGTCGAGCCGCGCCAGGACCCGCCCGTCGCTGAAAGCCCGAATCTCGACCTCCGGCTGCCCCTCCAGGCAAACGGCCACAAAGCGCGCCTGCGGATCGACCGAAATCTGGCGCACCGGATGCGGGAGCTGGGCCAGCGTTGCGGCGCTTTGATCCAGGCGCGACTTCAGGTGCCGCAGCTCCCAACTCGTGCCGCTGGCCTCGGCTGTCTCCAGCAGGCGGCGGGCAGTTCCGACGTCGTAGGCCAATAGAGCCGTTTCCGCTCCCCGCAGCGCGCTGATCCGCTGGGCCAACTGTTGCTTTTGCTCGGCCGCGATGCGCTCCTTTTCCGCGGCCGTCTTTCCCAGGCGTTCGGTGACCGTAAAACCGATCAAGCCGCTGAAGAGCAGCAGCACCGCCAGCCCGGTCGCGACCATCTGCCACGGATAGCGCCGCACGAAGGTGGACGCGACGTAGGCGAGGCTGGGTGGGCGGGCCGCGATGGGACGCCCCTCCAGGTAGCGGCGAATGTCGTCCGCCAGCGCCGCGGCCGAGCGATAGCGCCGCTCGCGGTCTTTCTCGAGCGCCTTGAGGACTATGGTTTCCACGTCGCCGCGCAGGCGCGGGTTGAGGCGCGATGGACGCCGCGCGGCTTGCTCCTTAATTAGGTGGGTGAGCTGGGCGATAGTGCTGCCGGTCGTATGATACGGCAGTTCGCCGGTCAGCAGTTCGTATAGCACCACGCCCAAAGAGTACACATCGCTGCGCGTGTCGAGGTCGTGCGGGTCGGCGTCGCACTGCTCGGGGCTCATATATTGCATCGTGCCCACGAGCTGACCGACGTTGGTCTGGTGCGTTGTCAGGGCCAGGTCTGAATCGGTGGCGCGGGCAACGCCAAAGTCGATCACCTTCGGCTCGCCGCTGGAGTCCACCAGCAGGTTGGCGGGTTTCAGGTCGCGATGGATTACTCCCCTCTGGTGGCCGTGGTCCACGGCGTCGCATATCCGGGCGAACAACCGCAGACGCTCAGGTGTGGAGAGCTTCTTTTCGGCCGCGTAGGCGGTGATGCTCCTGGCGCCCGGAACATACTCCATCGCGAAAAACGGCAGCGAGCAGCGGCCGTCGCCGTGCGTGCCCGCTTCGTAAATCTGCGCGATGTTGGCGTGCCGCAGCCGGCCCAGGACTTGCGCCTCGAACTGGAAGCGCCGCATCGACGAGGCCGAAAGCAGACTGCGGTTTACGACCTTCAATGCCACCACACGCCGCGGCTGCTCCTGGACCGCCTCGTACACGGTGCCCATACCGCCGGTCGCAATCACCGACCGGACCGTGTAACGCCCGATCTGTTGGCCGATCAGTGAGTCGGGCGCGGCGACCCCACTGCACGGGATTGGGCTTTCCGGCGGCTTGGGAGGCTGCATGAAGTTGGTCGGCAGATTGGTATAGTGCTCCAACAGCGTGGTGACTTCCTGCCGCAGCTCGGCGTCATCGGCGCATGCTTGGGTGAGAAACTCGTCGCGCTGCTTGGGCGCCAGCTTCAGAGCCTCTTCGAAAAGCGCCTGCACGAGCTGCCAGCGATCCGGCGACATGCCAACTACTCAGGTGTGCCTGGGGGACGCTCGCCGGCATTCAGCTCGCGATGAAACCACGCCTTGGCGAACCGCCACTCAGCATCCACGGTGCGCGGCGAAATCTCCAATACGCGGGCCGTTTCGTCCACCGTCAATCCGGCGAAAAAACGCAACGTCACAATCTCGGCCTTGCGCGGGTCCTGCTGCTCGAGCTTATGCAACGCCTCGTCGATCGCGAGCATTTCCAAGGGGTCGGAAGCGGATTGCGCCGGATCGTCCAAAAGCGCTGCCGGCCGCTGTCCGCCGCCGCGCTTGAGCCGATGCTGCCGCCGCGCGTCCTCGATCCGAATGCGCCGCATGGCCTGCGCGGCCGCCGCGAAAAAGTGCCGGCGATTGCTCCAGGTTACTTCCGCTCCGCCGACCAGCCGTAAATAGGCCTCGTGTACCAGCGCGGTCGGCTGAAGCCCGCGCCGCAGCGCGTCGCCCGCCAGTTGTTGCTGCGCCAAGCGGTGCAGCTCGCTATAAACCATGGCCCAAATCTTCTCGCGCGCCGCGCCGTCCCCCTCGCCCGCGGCCTGTAGAAGCTGCGTTACCGGACCCGGTTGTTCGCCGGACATGGGCGGTCCTCCGAGGCTCAGCGGGCAATCTTACTGCGCGACCGTTCCGGCGACGAGCCTTCACGCCTGCGCGATTGCGCCCGCCGTCATCGCCCACTCCGGCATGCTCCCAGTGTGACGGGCGCATCCGGCGACGTGGAAAAAACGAGCGGCAGATAGCATGCGCCGGCAGCCTGGCGCGGCGTCGTTTGCTTTCGCTGACCCCTGGGGCTCGGTCAGCAGGAGCATCGCCCCGCTGCGGCGCCCAGCCTTTTCAGGGCTGCTTCGGCTGAGGCTGATTGCCCTCAGGGGCCGGCTGAGTCTGTGGCAGAGGGCGGCGCGGTCCGCGGCGACCGCCTTCTTTGAGGGCCTGCTCGAACTGTGTGACCTGTTCGGGCGTCAGCAGCGCGGTGATATCCTTCTTGAGGCGCTCAGCGATCTGCGATTCGGTCTGGGCGCGCTCTTCGGGTTTGGCTTCCCGGGCCTGGCGCATCGCTTGACGCGTGATTTCGCGAATCGCTTCACGCTGCTCCTTCGTCAAGTCCAGGCGCTCTGCAGCCCGCACCACGGTCCGCACCCGCAAGCCTCGCTGCCGCTCGCCCGGGCCGCCCCAGACGCCTCGCATCTCACTTAGCTTCTCGCTCTGTTCCTTGGTGAGGATTTTCTCCAGGCCGGCGTAGAAGGCGTCGCTCGGCCTGTTGGCACGGACCTCCTGGAGTTTCTGGCGAAGCTCCTCGAGAAGCTCCTCATTGCCGGCTTTTTGGGCCTCAGTCAGTTCTCTCGTCAGGGCGCGTCTCTGCTCCCGGTTTTGGTCGCGGGCCGCACGCCACGCAGCCGCCAGTTCGTCGTACTTCTGGCGTTGCTCGGGCGTGAGCTGAAGTTCCTCCGGCAGCCTCTCGATCATCCCTTCCAATCGCACCGCGCCGCGCCGCTCGCCGCTGAACCGGCTGCGGAGTTGCTCCAGGCCCTGCTGCTGCTGCGGATTGAGTATCGGTTCAACGCGGTCGAAGAACTCGATCCGCAGCGCGTCTTGCTTCGCAGCGGCCTCCGCCATCTGGGCTTCCAGGGCCGCAATCTGCTGCTCGTCACCGGCGGCCTGGGCCTCCTTCAGCTTGAGCATCAGCTCACGCGGCTCAGCGGCTTCGAAATCCGGCCTGAGTTCGTCGATGATCGTACGTACCTGTTCAGCTTGAGCCGGTGTCAGGTTCAGCGTCTGAATCATTCGCGACCCCATGCGGTCCAACATCGCACCTGGACCGCGCGGCTGGTCTTCAGGCGGGCGAACCGGCGGCGGATTCTTCCCCTTTTCATTCTCTACGGGCTGATTCTGCCCCGGCTGATTTGGTCCCGGCTGATTTAGTCCCGGCTGATTCGGTCCCGCCTGTTTCTCAGTTGGTCGATTCTGACGCGCCTGGTCCTGCGCATCAGGCCGCGCTGGAGGCGGGGCGTTCTGAGCCAAAACCGCCGATGCCAGACCGAGCACCACCGTCAGAGTTATCGATTGCAGTCTCATTCACCACGCTCCCTTTTGAAGCACTGGCCGCTTCATCACGCCCGTTGAAGCATTGGCCGCTTGCTCATGCTCGCTTTGAAGCTTCGGCCGCCCGCTCGCGCGGCAGCGCAGCCAGTCGGGCCTTTTTTTGACATCGCCAGCGCGGCTCTCGACAGCGCACCGGCCGTTCAACTTTCCACAACCTGCAAAGTGTGACCGTCCTTACCTGCGGGCGTCAAGGTGGCGCCAGCCGGGAACCCATGGGCCGCCGTAGTTGGGCGCATGGGGTGGGCGTCAACGGGTGCCATAGTACCTCTCACGCGTCTCAAGCTTCATTTGCACTGCGCGGACGCCGGCGCTATTATCGGTCAATCCGTTGCTAGGCCGTAACTCACGATCCGTTGCAAGGCCGTAAACTCAGTAGCCAGGAGGACGCCATGAACATCAGCATTACTTACTGCGGTGTTTGAAACTACCTGCCCAAGGCCGCCAGTCTGGCGGCGGAGATCAAGCGTGAATTCAACGTCCACCCGAAACTGATCGAGGGCTCGGGTGGCGTGTTCGAGGTCAAGGCCGACGGCCGGCTGATTTTCAGCAAGGCGGAGACGGGCCGGTTCCCGGAACCTGGCGAGATTCTCAGCGCACTCGGCGGAACAAAAAAATAGCCGCTACGGCGCGGAACAAGAAAACAGGCGTTGCGCGGCAGAGGAAAAGCATGCGCGTTGCAGTCACTGGAGCGAGCGGTTTTCTCGGGCGTTACATCGTGAATTTGCTCCTCGAACGAGGCCACGAGTGCCGCTGCTGGTTTCGTCCCGCCAGCGACCGTACGGGCTTTGAAGAGGTGGGCGGTCAGCTTGAATGGCTGCCCGGCGAATTGGGCGACCGCGAAGCGGGGCGGTTGCTGGTCCGCGACTGCTCGGCAGTGGTGCACGCCGCGCTGCACCATCCGGGCCGGCGCTTCGCGGGCGGTAGCCAGCAGGCGTTGATCGAATTCGCCCAGAAAAACATCGTGGGCACGCTGGAGCTCATTGAAGCAGCCCGGCAGGCTGAGGTGCCGCGCTTCATCTTCATCTCCAGTTGTGCGGTGCACGACAGGATCCTCCAAGACCGCGAGCTGGACGAGTTTCATCCCCTGTTGCCATACACCCATTACGGGGCCCATAAGGCCGCGATTGAGGCGTTCGTCCGCAGTTACGGCTATGGGCAGGGCTATCCGATTTGCGCGCTGCGGCCGACGGGGATTTACGGGCTGGCCAATCCACCCGAAGAATCAAAGTGGTTTGACTTGGTGCGGCGGGTGGCGCGCGGCGAGGCGGTCACCGTCAGCGGCGGAGGCAAGGAGGTTCATGTCGCGGACGTGGCGCGCGCGGTAGAGCTGATGCTCAGCACCGAGGAGAAGAACGTCACGGGGGAGGTCTACAACTGCTACGATCGCTACATATCCGAATACGACGTGGCGGTGACGGCCCGAGAATTGGCGGGCAGCACAGCCGACATCGCGGGCGAGCAGAAGCAGCCGTTGAACGAGATTAACACGGATCGAATCCGGGCATTAGGAATGCAGTTCGGGGGCTGGCCGTTGTTCGAACAGACGATCGGACAGATGGTCGACGTGGTTCGAGGCGGTTGACGAGGGTTGAAGGTACTTAGCGCCCGGCTCGCACCTCAAGGGGCGCTGTAATCTTGCGCAGCGGGGGGCTTACAACCGAGACACCTAGAGTCGGATACACTTGAGCGCTTTGTAATCTGCCGGAGGAAGGCCCGAACCCCCGCACGAATGGCGCAGAGTTAACGCACGGGCAACCGGGAGAGGTTTTGCGAAAGAGGAGCAGGCTGTGCGGACCGGGGCAAGGATTGCTGGGGGCCCGGGGTAACGATGCTTAGGATCCGTGGTTGTCAGGTCGTCCAAAAGACCTGCATATGCCTTGGTCCGAAAGGCGTGGGCGGGCGCCTGCTCTCGCATATCAAAGCTCGGCGGCGCGAAATGACGCGCTCCCGGCCCGGCCTGACCCAGGCGAACAAAAGGGTATTTAGGTTTTCAGAGAACATCCTAAGCAGCTCAAGAGAAGGGCTGCTTAGCTTCCGCAATATTCCGGTCACGCGCGGCGCGCGTGATTTCGGAACCTCGGATGGCACGAGCCGTTTCGCGCTCGTCCCGCTCGATGGACTTTTCTGGCCGGCGCTGAAACCGGCCGATTCCCAGGTTGCTCCGGCCGCCGCAACGGTCGGAATCACCTCTATCCCGCCGGTTCGCCGGCACGTGGGCGCTTTAGGGCGCGGTCAGACGGTTGCAGGTCCGAATCCTAGGTCAAGGACCCTGCCGCCGGCTGCCACATCGGCTCGCCCGCCGATTCGGTGGCTCGAGTACGCAGCGGTTCGCCGCCACATGGCGCGAGCTGCAGACCCAATGCGGAGCCGGAGGCTCCCCAGGGTTGCTGTCTCTGAAACACCGGGGAAAAGAAGATGGAGGTCTCTTTGAAAACGCAGCCCCAAAAAATCCTGACCCTAAAATGCACTGGAATGTGCACCTTACTGCTGGTTTTCGCCGTCTCCGGCGCACCCGCGTTTTTCGGGTGTATGCACGAGGCAGCACGCCAGGCTGAACTCAACCAGGAAACCGGGGGAGAAGACGCGCTAGCCACGGATTTCGGTCAATCGGCTGAGCTTGCCGGCTACGGCGGATCAGACTCTTGGATTGGAAATCTCGGCGCATCACTTGATGGGGAAGGCGATCTCGGACCAGACCCGGCCGCAGCAAATGCCGGTCCGACGGCCGAAACCGGCGATTACGACGAGCCGGTTTCCGAAACCGTACATGGCGATTATGCCGACGAGGAAGCAGGCGCAGAGCCGACCAGTCCCATCGCCGTCCCCGCTGAAGACGAATTGGATATTGAGTCTCCCGAGCCGGCCTTGGCCTGTGTCGCCACCAGCACTACGTGGCGGAATTTCCCATTCTCCGCTCAAACCGGAGTGTTTACAGCGACATTCAGCGTCGAACCGAACACGGCATCAATGGACGGCGTGATCGCCTTGGCCGGACGCACCGTTAGCGGATATGGCGACGCCGCCGTATCGATTCGGTTCGGGCCGAACGGACGAATCGCTGCCCGCAACGGGGATGCCTACGTTGCGGAAACTCAGATTCCCTATGCCCCGAACCAAGTTCTTTTGTTCCGGTTGGAAGTTGACGCCGCCGCGCGACGGTACAGTGCCTATGTCACGCCGCAGGGTGGGGCCGAGGCCGTCCTGGCCACCGGTTATGCCTATCGGACTGAGCAAGCCGGTTGCAGCGTGCTGGACCACTGGGCCTGCGTTTCGGCCATCGGTAGCCTGACGGTTTGCGATTTCGAGCTTCAAGGCACGCCACCACCGCCTGGGTGCGCAACAACAACCAGCGGTTGGCAGAACTTCCCCATTGACAGCCAGACCGGCCGCTTCATCGCAACCTTCGCTGCCACACCGGCAGCCGCCGGAATGGACGGCGTGATCGCTTTGGCGCCGAACGAGGTTTCGGGCTACGGCAATTGCGCGGTGCTGGTCCGCTTCGCTCCGAACGGCCGGATTGACGCCCGCAACGGCGGCACCTATTCCGCAGTCACGGCGATACCTTACACCGTCAATGCAGAATATCTGTTCCGGCTCGAGGTCGACTGCGCTACCAAGCGCTACGACGCCTACGTGACGCCGCCGGGCGGGACCCCAGCGGTCTTGGCCAGCGGCTACGCGTATCGTTCTGAGCAGTCGGGGTGCAGCGTGCTGAATAACTGGGCCTGCATTTCCGCGGTTGGCGCGATCGAAGTCTGCGATTTCGCAATTGACTCCGACGATCCGCAGCAGCCCCCGCCTCCGCCTCCGCCCGACTGCGCAGTCGCCACTACCTCGTGGCAGAACTTCCCGATGGAGAACCAGACCGGAGCTTTCACGGTCACATACACGGCCACGCCATCGGCAGCCGGCATGGACGGCGTAGTTGCTCTGGCGCTGAATGACGTCAGCAGCTATTCCAACGGAGCGGTGCAGATCCGCTTCGCCCCCAACGGTCGAATCGATGCGCGCAACGGCAGCGCATATGCGGCCGCCACTAACGTTCCGTACACCCCTGGTGCGGAGTACTCGTTCCGCTTGGCCGTCTACCTCCCGACACACACGTACAGCGCTTATGTCACGCCGCCCGGCGGGAACGAGTTGCTGCTGGCCAGCAATTACGGCTTCCGCACCGAGCAGGCCGGCGTGGCCGCGCTGAACCGCTGGGCCTGCATTGCGGCCGTGGGCGGCATTGAGATTTGCGATTTCGCAGTTGGACCGGCTGCAAACCAGCCTCCGATTGCAAATGCGGGTTCGGACCAGACTGTGGTGGACGCCGACGGCTCAGGCAGTCAGGCGGTCACGCTCAGCGGTTCGGGCAGTTATGATCCGGACGGCAGCATCGTTAGCTACGTCTGGAGAGAGGGCGCCACCACGTTGGCCTCCGGAGTAAGCGCCACGGTGAATTTGGCCGTGGGTAGTCACACCATCACGTTGACTGTGACAGACGACGACGGCGCGACCGCGACGGATACCGTCGCGGTCAGCGTCGTACCTCCCGGCGGCGGCACGACGTCCTGGACCAACGGCGGCTTTGACATTCAGATCAGTGGAGCGCTGTTCTCCGCCAGGTGGACTCCCTACACCAAGGATCGTTACGTGGTCGTAGCGCCGGGCGCTAACCCGACCGTCACGGTGATTCGTCGCTCCGACATGCGCGATGCCGATGGCAAGCTTAGAGCCGCCGGCAACACGCGCGTGCACGTCGGCCCATTGACCATTGGCAACCAGCAGATGTGGACGCCCGATTGGTCGGGCTACTCCGCTCAGGGCAGCTTCGTCTACTCGTCGCCCTTCCACACCGGTCCCATCACGGCGCCCACGCCAGTGCAAATTTGGAATCAGCACGTGGGTGTACCGTTCAACGGCTCGGCTTGGCTGGCCTACGGCTCGAACGCATTGGAAATCTGGTTCATTCCGTCTGGCATGGCTGTCGGCGATGTTCCACCGCCTGATTACAGCAACGGCCGGATACCTGCCGGCACGCTCGTTACCGCCCCGGAGGGCACATGGCCGGCCCTGTGGCGCAACGCCGCGGACCGGACGCGCCTCCAGAACGCCATTTCCAAGTTCTCCAGCCAGGGGGTGGCGGGCGGCAGCGGACCCTTCGACATCCGCGGCGATGGCGACTATTACGACACCCTCAGTAACTGGGCCGCGAAAAACGCCCTGCTCGGCTGGCGTCTCAACAGTGCGCCACATTTGAATGCCGCCCGGCAACAATTGCTGGCGCTGCTCTCCGTCCGCTTCTATGGACATGAGGTGGCCGCCTGGTACCGGCCGCGCTGCGTACCCAGCGCTGATCTGCTCAGCGGCTACGGTCGCGAGCAGCAGAACGTCTTCTTCAACGCCATGATCGCAGCGTGTGCGCTGGGGCCCAACATGGCCGACGCGCTGACCGACGAGGAGCTGGACGCGGTAAACGCTCACCTGTATCGCTACGCCATACATGACGTTTACGCTTCCTTGACCAACAACCAGTACTACACGGCTGATGGCGGGATTAACCTGCACTATCACCCGATCGTGGTGACGGCCGGCTGGAACTGGAACTTGGCGGACGCCGTTAACGTCGCGGATACGCTCTCCAACCCGACGCACACGGAGTGCAGCTACTTCATCTCCGGCGGCGTTGGGCGCTACGCCCTGCGGTACTGCCAGCTCGGCGACGCCGGCGATACCTCCTACGAGAACGTGGGCAACTCGCAGTCGGTGCGCTTCTGGTACCGCTTCGGAGAGTTTTTCAACCGGCCGACCGAAATCCCGGCCGTCGACGAGTACGTCCGCGATCAATGGAGCGGTGACGTTTTCGGTTCCATATCGGATGCCCTGGGCGCGCTGATGGATAGCTGGAATCCGTAAACCCGCCGCCGAAGCACCGGCGTACTCGCCGGCCGCTCGCGGCTTAAGACGTTAAGCCTGGAAAAGCTCGCAGGGCCGTCCGATATTGGGCGGCCCTGCGGCTTTTTGGTCCGGACGAGCGATAAAAGCGTGAGCTGTAAGCCACATAGCTTACAGGGGTTACAAATGAGACACCTGGAGCGGATCTAAACTAAAAGTCCTGTAACCGCACCCGGCGTGTGCCCGGCGAGACCGCGCACCGATCAGCGGTTCGAAGTGCCTGGCGAGCTGCGCTTCAAGAAGCGTTCTGTCGGACCAGCTCCGGCGAGCGTTGAGAGGAGAGAGCCAGTGCCACTGTCACAGGTAGGGCGGGACCCCCAGCTTTGGTTCTCTCTAAAACACAGGGGGATCAGAGGATGGAGGTTCGCTTGAAAACACAGCCCAAACGCACACTGACTCTGAGATGCACCGGAATGTTCGCATTGCTGGCGGCCATCGCTGTCGCGAGCGTGCCCGACTTCATGGGTTGCATGCACGAGGCGGCGCGCCAGGCCGAAAGCAGCCAGTACACCCAGGATGACGACAGCGCGGGAGCGGATGCCAGGGACCTGCCGCAACTGAGCGGTGAAGGCCCCGGCCGCGATTCAGCGGCCCCAGGCCCGGATCTTGTCGATGAAGATGAGCAGCCCAATGTAAGTACGCCGACGACGCCGTCCGACCCTTCGGACGATCCGTCCGGGCCCAGCGGTCCGTCGGACCCGCCCGATCCGTCGGATCCCTCCGATCCGCCGGACACCGGCTACGTTCCTGACCCACCCGAACAGGAGACGCCTGCCTGGACCAACGGCGGCTTCGACATCGAGGTCAGCGGCGCCCTGTACGCCGCCAGGTGGGACCCCTACACGAAGGACCGTTACGTCGTAGTCGAGCGGGGGGCGAACCCGACGGTCACGGTCACACGCCGCTCGGATATGCGCGACGCCGACGGCAAGCTCGGAACGCCCGGCAACACACGCATACACGTCGGGCCGCTGACCATCGGCGATGACCAGATGTGGACGCCCGATGCCGCAGCCTACGCGGCACAAGGCAGCTTTGTATATTCGGGCCCCTTCCAGACCGGACCCGTGAACGGTCCTAAACCGGTACAGATCTGGAACCAGCACGCCGGCATCAACTTCAACAGCTCGGCCTGGCTGGCCTACGGCTCGAACGCTCTCGAAATCTGGTTCATCCCAGCAGACATGGAGCCCGGCGACGTCATGCCGCCGGATTACGCTAACGGCCGCATACCCTCCGGAACGCTCGTCTTCGCTCCCGAAGGCATCTGGCCGGCCCTCTACCGTGACGCGGCTGATGAGACACGCCTGCACAACGCCGTCGCCAAGTTCTCCAGCCAGGGCGTCGCCGGCGGGGGTGGTCCCTTCGACTGCCGGGGCGATGGCGACTACTACCTCGGGCTCAGCGAATGCGCGGCCAAGAACGCTTTGCTGGGC
>JAGPEO010000339.1 GCA_018056925.1 Phycisphaerae bacterium | reverse complement strand
ACAATCCGCTGAACTCCGGCTGAAGGTCGATAGCCGAAGGCCGAAAGCGCTCTAGAATTCCTATCAGAAATGCGCCCTTCCCGGCGCGGAGGTGTTCAGTGCGCTCGTTCTTGCCGTCCCTGCCCTTGGCCCCTCTCCTGCTCACCTTTCACCTGTCTCCTGCTCTCGCGCAGCGCGTTATCGGCACTTTGCCAAAACCCAGCGCACGTACCTTGGCAAACTGGCAACCTGCCCCTGGCGCAAGCCGACCGCCGATTTTATCGGCCAAAGCGGCAACCCGCTTGGCAATCTGGCAAACTGGCTATCCAACCAAAATACGAGGCCTATTATGAGACCGCGTTCTCGCCCCCAAAAAAGCATGCTTTTACAGGACGAAGGCCGCCAGCCCCATTTGTGTCGGAAATTTCTCATCCCCGCGATTTCGAGATTACCCAGCCTCTGGCCGGGGCTACCAGCCAGAGCCGGCCCGCCAGCCATCCAGGTTCGCTGGCCGCCGGCGGGGCGGTAAGATGCGCGGACAGGAGGAGCAATGGCCAAAACGCCTGCCGAAAAGAAGACCTCGGCCGAACGTAAGACCCCGGGTTTCGTTCACCTGCACGTTCACACCGAGTATTCGCTCCTGGATGGGGCCTGCCGAATCAATGACCTGGTGCAGGCCGCGGCTGAGATGAAAATGCCGGCCCTGGCGGTGACCGACCACGGCAACCTGTTCGGCGCCATCGAGTTCTACACCGCCGCCAAAAAAGCCGGCGTCAAACCGATCATCGGCTGCGAAGTGTACATCGCGCCCGGCGATCGACGCAGGCGCGAAGCGGCCCGCGGCCTGCGCGGCGAGGTCGCTTATCACCTGCTGCTGCTGGCCCAGGATCTCGACGGCTACCGCAACCTCATGAAGCTCACCAGCCGCGGCTACCTGGAGGGCTTTTACTACAAGCCGCGCATTGACCGGGAATTGCTGCGCGAGTTTTCGCGCGGCCTGCTCTGCACCAGCACCTGCCTGGGCGGAGAAATCCCGCAGGCGCTCACGCGCGAGGACGCGGCCGCGGCCAAAGCCGTAGCCGAAGAGTACCTGAAAATCTTCGGACCGGAGCGCTTTTTCATCGAGCTCCAAAACCACGGCCTGCCCGAACAGAAGGCCATCAACGCCGAGTTGGACGGCCTGGCGCGCCGCCTGGGCATCGCCACCGTCGCCACCAACGACGTGCACTACCTGACGCACGACGACGTCGCCGCGCACGACGTCCTATGCTGCATCTCGACGCGTTCCAAGGTCAAAGACGAGAAGCGCTTCAAATTCGACGCCGACCAGTTCTACCTGAAGTCGCCCGCGGAAATGGCGGCCGCGCTGCCGGATTGGCCGGACGCCCTGGAAAACACGCTGCGCATCGCCGAGATGTGCAACGTCGAGTTCGATTTCTCGCAGCGCTTCGCGCCCAAATTCGAGCCACCCGAGCGCAAGTCGCCGGATGAATACCTGCGCGAACTGGTCTACGCCGGCGCCAAGACGCGTTACGGCCAGATCAGCGACGAGCTGCGCGAGCGCATCGATTACGAGCTTGAAGTCATCAAATCCAAGGGCTTCAGCGGCTACTTCTTGATCGTCTGGGATTTCGTCCGCTACGCCCGCGAGCAAGACATCCTCGCGGTCGCGCGCGGCAGCGGCTGCAGCACCGTCGTCGGCTACTGCCTGGGCATCAGCGCCGTCGACCCGCTGCGCTACGGCCTGTATTTCGAGCGCTTCATGGATCCCGAGCGCGACGAAATGCCCGACATGGACATCGACTTCGCCCAGGACCGCCGCCAGGAAGTCATCGACTACGTCCGCCGCAAGTACGGCCACGTGGCCCAAATCATCACCTTCGGGCGCCTCAAGCCGCGGGCCGCCATCCGCGACGTGTGCCGGGCGCTCGACGTGCCGCTGGCGGTCGCCGACCGGGTGGCCAAACTCGTGCCCGAAGAGCTGAAGATGACCATCGACAAGGCGCTCAAGCGCGAGCCCGAGCTAAAGCGCCTGGTCGATCAGGACGACACCATCCGCCAGGTCATCGACCACGCGCGCCGGCTGGAGGGCCTGGCGCGGCATGCCTCGGTGCACGCGGCCGGCGTCGTCATCGCCGACGTACCGCTCGACACGCTCGTCCCGCTGCACAAACCGGCCGACGCGGAGGAAGTCACGACGCAGTTCGAAGGTCCGATGGTCGAGAAAGTCGGCCTGCTGAAGATGGACTTCCTCGGCCTGCGAACCTTCTCACAAATTCACCGGGCCTGCCGGCTGATCGAGCAGCACCATGGCGTGCGCATCGAACTCGACAAACTCGACCTTACCGACCAGCGCGTTTACGAGATGCTGACCAGCGGGCAAACGCGCGGCGTGTTCCAGTTTGAAGGCGGCGGAATGCGCGACGTCCTCATGAAAATGAAGCCCAACCGCATCGAGGACCTGATCGCCGCCAACGCCCTCTTCCGCCCCGGCCCGATGGAGTACATCGACGAATACGTCGCCCGCAAGCACGGCAAACCCTGGACCACGCCGCACCCGGTCATGACCGAGGTGCTCCAGGAGACCTACGGCATCATGGTCTACCAGGAGCAGGTCTCGCGACTGGTGAACCGCCTGGGCAACGTCCCGCTGCGCCGCGCCTTCCGCCTCGCCAAGGCCATCTCAAAGAAAAAAGAAGCCATGATCAACGCCGAGCGCGAGCCCTTCCTCGAAGGCGCCGTGGCCAACGGCGTAAAACGCGAAGTCGCCGAACACATCTTCGCCGACATCCTCAAGTTCGGCGGCTACGCCTTCAACAAGGCGCATTCCACCGGCTACGCGGTCGTCGCCTTCCAGACCGCCTTCCTCAAGTGCTACTACCCGGTCGAATTCATGGCCGCCCTGCTGACCTATGAGAGCGGCAATACCGACAAGATCGCCGAGTACCTCGATGAATGCCGCCGCGTGCACCAACCCGATGGTTCGACCGGTATACCGGTCCGGGCCCCGGACGTGAACGAGAGTGAAGCGGAGTTCACCGTGGCGTACCCGGACGCCAAAAAGGCAAAAAGGCTAAAAGGCACGACGCCCCCAGATAAGCCGAACATCGGGCGGGGCGAGATTCGTTTCGGCCTGGCCGCGATCAGTGGCATCGGCCATAAGGCCGTGCAGGCCATCTGCGAGGCTCGCCGCGACGGGAAATTCCGGGATTTGTTCGATTTCTGCGAGCGTGTGGACCTCACGGCCGTCAACAAGTCCGTCCTCGAAGCCCTCATCAAGGCCGGCGCGTTCGACAGCACCGGTGCTATGCGCCGAGCGCTGATGGACGTGCTCGAAAGAGCCATCGAGGCCGGCCAGGATGTGCAACGCGACCGGCGTAACGGCCAACTGAGCATTTTCGGCGGTATGGCCGCCGCCGACGTCCCGCGCCCCCACATCGGCACCCAGGAATGGACCGACACCGAAATGCTCGCCTATGAGAAGGCCACGCTCGGCTTTTACATCACCAAGCACCCGCTCGCGCAGTACGAGGAGCTGGTCAAGTCGCTCAGCTCTGTCGATACATCGGGGCTTAGCGCTCTTGCCGAACGCTATGGCCGTGGCAATAACAACGGCGGGCGCAACAAGGGCCCGACCGTCGTCATCGGCGGGCTGCTTTCGAAAATCCGCCCGGTAGCCATTCGCCAGGGCCGCAGCGCGGGACAGAAGATGCTGGTGCTGACAATCGAGGACTTCGTGGGCTCGGTTGAGGCGATTGTCTTCCCGGACATGCTGGATCGCGTGCGCGAACTGCTCAAACCCGACTCGGTGCTGTTTTTCGTAGGCGAGTTGGACACCCGTCGCGAGGAGCCGTGCATCCGCCTCAATCGCGTGATCCCGGTCAACGAAGCCCGCCGCACGTTGACGAACCGGCTGGTCGTTAGCATCCGCAGCATGATCGCGGACGATGTGCTGCCGCAGTTGCAACAGGCCTGCGCCGCTCATCGCGGACGCTGCCCGCTGTTTTTCGAAGTAGATACGCGAAACGGCGAGCGGGTTGTCATCCAGGCCGGAGAGCGCGCGGCGGTAGACTCCAGCGAAGAACTGATCCTGGAGCTCGG
>JAGPEO010000032.1 GCA_018056925.1 Phycisphaerae bacterium | reverse complement strand
GACTTCCTCCTGCACGCGGCATTGCTGGGTCAGGCTTGCGCCCATTGCCCAAGTTTCGTTACAGCAGCCACCCGTAGGTGTCCGGGCAGTGTCTCAGTCCCGATGAGGCGGGCCACGCTCTCACGCCCGCTACCCGTCGTAGCCTTGGTGAGCCATTACCTCACCAACTAGCTGATAGGACATGGGCCGCTCCAAGACCGGCAGGCCGGTTACCCGGTCCCCGCCCTTTGGACGCCAGGCCATGCGACCCGGCGACTTCATCGGGCATTAGCAGCACTTTCGCTAAAGAACCTTGCGGTCCGCTGTTATTCCCGTGTCAAGGATACGTTACCCATGCATTACGCTCCCGTCCGCCACTGAACCGACCGCAGTTACCCACGGCCAGTCCCGTACGACTTGCATGTCTTAGCCATGCCGCCAGCGTTCGTTCTGAGCCAGGATCAAACTCTTCGAAAAGAATTTGAGAAACCGCCGCCGTTAGGCGAGCGGTCCCATTTTCCGGCTTAGGCTCAAACACTCACGTCTGCATCGAGAATGTTCGAGCAACGTTCGTCGGTTTACGCCGCCACACCAAAGCAACGGCACCGACGATCTTTGCTGCGGATCCCGGCGCGCCAGCCCATTCTGCAGAGGGCCTTCACGCCGGCACATTCTCGCGGCTTCGTCCACTGTTCACTTTTCAAAGATCGCCCGCTCTTTCGAGCGGGGCTCCGTATAATACCAGGTTTCTCCCCCTTTGCAACAGGGAAACGCACTCGTCATACAGAAAATTCCGTCCCGGACCCGAAAAAAGTGCTTCAAAGCCGAAAAAATCTCCCGGCCGCTCAAAAAATGGGATATTATCGGCCGCTAAACAGCCTCTCGACCTGACACCTGTAATACACCTACAAACTTACAGCGCAACCAAGCCCGAAAATCGGAGCTTAACGCCTTGTAACGACGGGCCCGCCTCGAACTCCAGCCCGTCAAAATTCCAGCCTTCCGGCTTTGACCCAGGAGGTTCGGCTATGGCGAAGCGAGTGGTCCTGCCTGCGTTGTTTCTCGTCACGTTCATTTCGGGCGGCTGTCTTCCGCCTCCCGGACCGTCCAAGCAGGCCGGCAACCCTAAACTCATCCCGTTCGATTCCGAGGCCGCCCTGCTCTCCTACTTTCAGCAGCAGGCAATCGAACAAACTCGCCCACAAAGGCGCGGCGGCTGGCTTTTTGGCAGAATTCCCACGCTGGCGCCAGGCGCCGCGGAAGATAACGCCGTGAACGCTGCCCCCACTGATGGAACCGGCGGTTCAACCGCTTACTCGACCACGAACCTTCAAGAAGCCGGCGTCGATGAGAGCGACGTCTTCAAAAGCGACGGTACGTACTTCTACATCGCCAGGGAACAATCCCTGCGAATCGTGCAGGCCAGCCCGCCTGAGGCGCTGGCCGAAATCGCGAATGTGGACCTCGGCGCGTGGATCGATGCGCTCTACCTGCGGGACAAAACGATCATCGCGCTCGGCAGTCAGGCCGACGGCGCCCGTGTCGGCGCCGCCGCTCCTGACGGCGCCGAAATCATGATCTGGCCCCCCTACTACCCGCGCGCGAAGATCAGCGTGATCCAGATCGACATCTCGGATCCCGCCAACCCTGCCATCACGCACCGCCTTGAGCTCGACGGCTGCCTGGTTTCCAGCCGGTTGACCGGCGGGCGCCTGATCGTGGTGCTGACCGTCGTGCCGGAGCTGCCGGCCCAGCCCACGCCGCGCGAGATCAACCGCATGACGCTCACCGAAGTCATGCCTAAGGCGCGTGCGTCCGGCGGTGCATCCGCGGACGCCGTGCCCTGGTCCAACTGGCTGCGCCCGGAAGCGCCGGATGGTTGCGCCATGACGGCCGTGCTCACGCTCGACGCCGGCAACGTCGAAACGATCGTAGAGTCGGCCGCCGTTCTGGCCAATGCAGGCACGATCTACGCCTCGCCCGAGGCGCTGTACCTCACTGATTCCGCGTACGACCCGGACGACAACTACCGCGAAAACACCGTAATACACAAATTCAGCTTCGGTGAAGATGGCGCCGCGCGCTACACCGCCAGCGGCTCAGTCCCCGGGCGGCTGCTGAACCAGTTCTCGCTGAGCGAACACAAGGGCAACCTGCGCGTGGCCGCGCATCGGGTTGGCAACGGGGGCGTCTTCTGGAACGACGTCGTGGTCAGCGTGGCCGTCGTCGAGAGCGGCAATACGTCCTCCAGCGACGACGCTCCGCCGCCCGATTCCGCGCAGGACCGGGCCGACACGCAGACCGCCCCACAGGAACCGGACAACGCGGTCTTCGTGCTCGGCGAGAACAACGGGGCGCTAGATATCCTTGGCTCGGTCGCGAACTTCGGCACCAACGAGCAGATATACGCCGTTCGCTTCCTGGGCGATCACGGCTTCGTTGTCACGTTCCGCCAAATCGACCCACTCTTCGTGCTGGACCTGTCTGACCCGCAGGACCCCCGCCTCGTGGGTGAGCTGGAGATGCCGGGTTATAGTGAGTACCTCCACCCCCTCGGCGAGGACTACCTCATCGGCATCGGCCGCGCCACGGACGAAAACGAGTGGGGCGGGACGAGCGTCAAGGGAATTCAGCTCTCGCTGTTCGACGTGAGCGACTGGACCAATCCTCAGGTCGTCCAGCAGCTCAGCCTCGGAAGCTGGGGCAGCTATTCGGAAATCAGCGCGACGCATAAGGCCTTCACGTTCATCGAGCGCGACGGCCAGACGTTGATCGCGCTGCCGGCTGTGCTGACCTCCGAAGGCGGCACCTATTACTACAGTTATGAATTCGCGGGCGTGCTCTGCTACAGCGTCGATCCAACTGCCGGCTTTACTAAGCTGGGAGAAGTCGCAGCGGTCGGCCGGCCGATCGGCTGGTGGCCGCAATGGCAGCGGGCTGCCTTCATCGGCAATGAGCTGTACGCCCTGACGCCGGACGGCATACGCGCCGCCCCACTGACTGATTTCAACGCTACGGAACAGATAACGCTCTCCGAATGATTGGGGAACGCGAGGGGTTAGTTGGGCACGCTGGCGGGCCGCCGGGCTTTGCCAGCGTGCCCCAATTTTTGGTGTCGCATGAAGAGCGACAGCCGGCTGACGCTCGAACGCCGGCCTGTGGGGTCAGCCGATATTTTCGGCTAACTTGTCGACCTGCCTTGTGTCCAACCATCTAGCTGGGTAATTGGTGTGACCCGGATCTTGTCGACGAGTTCGTGCCAGGGCGCGCCCGGAGTGCGGGCGGCTCTGGTTGTGTTTGTAGTACGGCTTCCAAAAAGGAGAACCGGATGACATTGCGAAAGGTGCTGAAGAAATGGGACATTGGAGCGGGCTCGGTCGGAGCCCTTCACCTGGTGATGCTGGCGGCGGTGGTGTGCACGGCTCGGGCCAACCCGCCGGCGAATATCCCCAATGCCGGTCAAACGCCGGCCACCAAGCCGGCAGCTAATATGGGGGCACAAGTCCAAACGGAGGACGTGAACGCGCTCAAACAGCTCATCGAACAGAAGGTGGCGGAGCAGAGTCCGAACGCCGCCCAAACCCAGCCTAACGCGGCTCAGCCGAGTGCCAAACAGGCCTCCAGCCGCCCCAGAATGCTCAACAAGCCTCAGCCAATTGTCCTGAACAAGGGGGCGGCGATGATGGCCACCGACGCACCGCCCGGCCCGGAAGGAGAGCGGCCGTCCCTGGGCCTGACGCCGCCGCCCGCCGATCAACCCCAGCCGCGATGGTCCTGCGCGAAGGACTCGATTGAGAAGCCGGCAATCTGGAACGGCAAAGCCGCGACGTACACTTTCACTGCCAAGAACGAAGGGGAAGGGCCGCTGAACATAGAAATTAAGGGCTGCTGCGGCTCAAAAATCTCCGGCTCGAAGAGCCGCACCATTCAGCCGGGTCAGACAGAGGATATCGAAGTCACTATCGCGACAAGCGGGCGCGAGGGCGAGTTCACGCGCAAAATCCGTGTACAGACCAACGACGTGAATAATCCTCAGGTTGAACTGACGTGCAAAGGGCGCGTTCTGGCCGCGTTCAAGGCCGATCCAAAAGTCGTCAATTTCGGCACAATCCCGCGCGACGCCGGCCCAGTGACAAAGACCGTCACCCTGACGCGCGGCGACGGCGGCCCCCTGCATCCCAAGGTCGCAGCGTGCGAGGGGCACGCCTCGGCGGAATTGCGCGAAATTGAACCCGGCGAAAAGTACACACTAGACATCACGGTCAGCCCGCCCTGGCCGAATGACAAGGTGCGTGGTTCGGTCATGATCGAAACAGGCCTCGCGGAGGCGCCGCAGGATTCCGTACGCTACTTCGGCGCGGTTGAAGCCCGCCTTAGAGCTGAGCCCAGGGCGCTGTCGCTGCCGGCCGGAGAAGAACGCCCGACTGAGCTGCGCACGCGGCTGGTGTGGGCCGGCGCGCCGGGGAGGGCCCTGGCCGCGGTCGCCAGTGACCCGGCCCTGCAGGCGAAGATTGTCGAGGAAGATGGGCAGCAGTTCGTCGTGTTGAGCGTGCCTGCGGGATATGAACTGCCGGCGAAGAAACCCGCGTCGGTTTCCGTGACTACTGACGACCCGGTGGCCGACAGCCTGCGCATTCCGATTTCTGCCGGCGCCGCGGCGCGCGAGCCCGCGCGTCCGGCTACGCTAATGCCGACCGGCGCGGCGAACAAGGCCACGCAATCTGCCCCAGCGACACAACGTTAGGGTGAAAGTAGTGCAGCGCTTCGCTTCGGCGAGGCGGGTGCCACGCGCTGAAGCGGGTGCCATGTCTAAAGTCGGGCGTCATGCGCTGAGGTGGGTTGCCATGCGCTAAGGTGGGTGCCATGCCCAAGCGCTAAAGCGCGGCCATGCCGTCGTTAACCGCGCCAGATGTGGGCCTGTTGGCGATGGCATGCCCGCGCCCGCTGCGCGGGCTTGGGCATGGCACCCTACACGGCACCCCACATATCGCGGCGCATAGCGCTTGGCATGCCGCGCCGCCGCCGGCGCGGGTGGCGCCGGGCAAAGCAAGCGGCCGGGAGGGGGGCAATAGCGCTTCCCGGCCGCGCAGCACTCAGGCTCGATCTCCAGAGTCTTACTGATCTCCAGAGTTTTACTTTCCGCCGCCGGTCAACAAGAGTACAAACGGGTCAATATCGAACACATTGACGGCGCCGTCGCCGTTGGCGTCGGCCAGCATGGCATCACAATCGGGATGGACAGCGTAGTACCCTTCGCCGCTCGTCAGAGCCAACACGAACGGGTCAATGTCAAACACATTCACCGCGCCGTCGCAGTTCAGGTCGCCGAGGCCGTAATGCGGACTGTCCGAGCAGCCCCTTTCAAAGACCCAAAGGGCATCAAGGCCGCCCTCCGTCACGGAGTTGGCGGGCTCGTCGGCCAGGGAGAAACGCATCTGGAATTGCGACGTAAGCTCCACGAAGTCGAGGACGCGGACTTGGGTGTAGACCCAGTCGCCGCGCCCGGTTACGTGCTCCGCCAAAACCCAGGTGGTTCCGCCGTCCGCGGACAGCTCGAGGTCAAGGTAGTCGTCATCCGTCGGAAGTCCGACGCCCGCGTCGTCGCAATAGATGTAACGGGCAAAACGCAAGTACACATCTGTCATGCCGGACAGGTCAATCACCGGCGAAGTCAGGATCGTCGGCCCCCGGTCGACGTCCTTGCTGTAACGGTTGTCCGTGACGTAGCAGTGCCCGGAGCCGTCGTAGTCGCTAGCCGGGGAATGATCCCCAAAACCACCGGGCACGGCGCGCTGCCAGAAGCCCTCGGTCAGAGGCGGCGTGTTGTACACAGTCCAGCCCAAGTCCTCTTCGAAGTCATCATCCATGAGCGTGGTAATGGTGGTCACGATCGTCCTCACCACCTCAGCCGGCGCGTTCTCCGGGTAGATGACCGTCGAGCCGCCGTCGCCCTGGGCGCTGAAGTAGAACTCCGGCTCGGTGCCGCAAGGCGGGGCCGGCAGCGTGGCCGTAAAGTACTCGCCGCCCAGCGGGACCAGCGGCGCGGTCTCGAAAGCGCCGTCGTCGTAGCGGTAGTGCATCAGGGCCGATTCCGGCAGCAAGTCCTCGCCGCCGTTCTGGATGCGCACCGTTAGGGCGGTATCCTCATCTGGCGGAATAAATTCGGGCACCGCCTCCGCCAGCGTGATCTTGATCGCGTACAACGCCTCGAACGGATAGTTCATCAGCGCCGCCTGGTAAACCTCGGCCGGTGCGCTGGAATTCGGCGCCTGCGCCCAGGCGATCAGCGTCATGTCGTTGGGGTTGGCCGCGCTGGCCGTATCAATTTGCAGCGTCTTGGTGACCAGCACGGTTTGGCCGGGCTGCAAGGCCACGTCCTCGGTCGCGGTCGCGTTGCGGAGGCAGTTGCGCGAGTACGAGGGCGAGGTCGGGTAGTAGTCGAGCACCTGTGCGGCGTAGACGCGCACGGTTTTGGCCGTGCCCGTGGGCTCAAGCGTAAGCTTGATCTGGACTTCGTAGGTCGGCGGACTGGTGGGTGGGTCGATTTCGGCCGCGCCGACCAGCATCTCGATGTCGCTCGGAATGTTGTGGCGGGTGTTGTACTCCGAGGTATAAGTCATGCCGGATGTGCCGCCCACCCGCGAGATGAGGCCGTCAAACCAGGCCGTCGGCGTTCCCGTAACGTTGTAGAAGGTGTCGCGGGCTGTCCCCCAGGATGTGGCGTACGCGTCGCCGAGGTGAATCTGGATGCCGGCGAAGGTGGTGGGATAACTATTGAGCAGCGCTCCGAATGCCTCGCCGGCGTATGGGCAGTAACCGCAGCTCGTTGCCGTAAACTCCTCGCACTGAACTACTCTCTCGGCGGCTGAAGCGACCAGACCGGTCGCGAGGACCGCTACCCATACAACAACAGACCTTTTCATCTCTCGTTACCTCCAAAACGTGAACAGACACGCGCGCCCGACGCCGGCCGCGCTGTACTCGGCGGTAGATGCAATCTCGTCCCGAACGTAGCGCCGGTTCAACCGACATGGTTTCGAGTGTAGCCGGAGGGCAGCCCCCTCCCAAGCGGTTTTTTGGACAATCTCGCCGAAACGGGATCAGGTCGCAGGCAACGAAGCCGGCGGCATTAGAGGACCCGCGACCGCCATCGACCCACAGCCGCTGGCCAGCGTGCTCGTCAGGAGGCGCGCGACGTTCTCGCTGTGCTGACAAACGACGGGATCCTCAGTCAAGTCTCGCTTGGGTTATTCGAGCCTACCGCTCAAAGAATCCAAGCTGAGCGAGCCCATCAGAGGCGTCATACCTAAGTTGAATAAGGAGCCCCGCTTCTTTCTCCCAGGCCCCTGCGGTGCTCGTTCCTCCAGATTGCCACCATGCTGGCGCTTCGCTCAGAAAGAAGGGATTCGAGAAAAGCGGCGTCCGACTCATCGGCCGCATTCCAGAGCGCTCAACAATTTCGTCGATCGTCTGCGGTGACGCGCTGAACTGCAGCAGATAGGCGCGGTCGCGTGCCCAGTTCTGGTCCCATCTCTGAACTATACCGGCGGGCCGCGCAACTCCCAAATGGCGGCTGAACAGGGTCCGCGTGAGCGGCGGCGCGGCGATCAACCACGAGCTCCCTAAGGAGAGCAAACCGGCCGCGACTGGCAGAACATGGCGCGCGAGATGCAAACGGTTTAGCACGCTCACCGCCACCGCCACAGGTGCAAGCGTAAATATCAGGAACGGCAACAGCCCGAACGGACCACGCCAGTAGAAATTGGCAACAGCGCCGACGGCCAGCATTGCGGCCTGCGCGCGGCTTGGATCAGTCCTCAGAAATTTGCCAGATGACATTGTGCCTATCCACGCATCAGTGTAACTCCTGCCGCACGCGCTCCGCCAGTTCGCCGATTTGCTCCGACGCGCCCGCACCGCCAGCCGCGCCGTCAAAACCCGCCCCGCGACCCATCCGAGCCGCCAACCCTCTACCCCGCTATACTGCCCTCGGAGTACCCGACAACATGGACGTAACCGGCTTCCTACAGCGACTTACCGCAACCCGCGACTATCGCGGCCAGATCGTCGCGGTGCGCTCCTCGGAGCCGCGGCCGGCTGCCTATCGCACCCCGGCCGCCCCCCTGCCGGACCGCCTGTGGAACCTGCTCAGGCAAGAAGGCATTGAGCAGCTCTACTCGCACCAGGCCGACGCCTACGACGCCGTGCAGGCCGGCGAGAGCGTCGTCGTCGCCAGCGGCACCGCCTCCGGCAAGAGCCTGTGCTACCAGTTGCCGATCCTCGCCGCCCTGTTGAACGATCCCGAGGCCCGCGCCCTCTGCCTCTACCCTGCCAAAGCTCTGGCTTACGACCAGCTCGGCAATCTCGAACGCGTGGTCGCCGCCGGCGAAATCGCGGACGTGGCCAAGCCCGCCTGCTACGACGGCGACACCCCCACGCACAAACGGGCCGGCATCCGCCGCAGCGCCAGCATCCTGCTGTCCAACCCCGACATGCTGCACCAGAGCATCCTGCCGTACCACCCGAAGTGGGCCGGCTTTTTCGCCCGCCTGAAATACGTGGTACTGGACGAGATCCACACTTACCGCGGCATCTTCGGCAGCCACGTCGCCGGCGTGATCCGCCGCCTGCAGCGCATCTGCCGCCATTACGGCGGCGCGCCCCAGTTCATCTGCTGCTCCGCCACGCTGGCCAACCCGCGTGAACTGGCCGAGCGCCTGACAAACCGCCCGATGCGACTGATCGACCAGGACGGCTCGCCGCGCGGCCGGCGCTGGTTCGTGCTGTGGAACCCGCCCTGGCTGGATACTCCGACGCGCATCACGCGCCGCAGCGCCAACATCGAGGCCCAAGACCTGCTGCGAGACCTGCTGGAAGAAGGCGCGGGAACCATTGCTTTCGCCAAGGCCCGTGTCGTCGCCGAGCTGCTATACAAGTACGTGGCCGACAGCCTGCGCCGCCGCCAGCCGGAACTGGCCCGCAAGCTGCGCCCCTATCGCGGCGGATATCTGCCGCTCGAACGGCGCGAGATCGAGCGGGCCCTCTTCAGCGGCGAACTGTTGGGCGTGTGCAGCACAAACGCCCTAGAACTCGGCATCGACGTCGGCTCGCTCGATGCCGCGCTCATCGTCGGCTTTCCCGGGACACTATGCAGCCTGTGGCAACAGGCCGGCCGGGCTGGCCGACGCCAGGACGAATCCCTGGCGATCTTCGTCGCGTACGATGACCCGGTCGACCAGTACCTGATGCGTAATGCGGACTTCATCTTCAAGCGCCCGCTCGAGCAAGCCATCATCGACCCGCAAAACCCGCACATTCTTGCCGCTCAACTGGCGTGCGCGGCCCGCGAGCTGCCCCTCACACCGGCCGATCTGACGACCTTCGGCACCCTGGCCGAGCCGGTCGCCAACGAACTGGTGCAAGCCGGCCGGCTCAAGGCGGGCCAAGACCGCTACGATTATTCCGTCGCGGGTCTGCCGCATCACGAAACGAACCTGCGAACCATCAGCAACGCGACCTACGCGATCGTGGACATAACCGGCGGGCGCAACGAGGTCATCGGCCAGGTCGATTCAATCTCCGCCCCCGAACTCGTCTACCCCGAAGCGATCTACCTGCACCAGGGCGACAGCTACATCGTTCGGGCCCTGGACCTGTCGGCCCGCCTGGCGCGGGTCGAGCGCATGGACGCCGACTACTACACGCAGCCGGTGCTGGCGGACGAGTGCCGCATCGTCGCCGAGCGTCTGACGGCCGACTGCCTGGGCGGGCGGCGCAGCTTCGGAGACGTGACGGTACGTTGGCAAACGGTCGCGTTCCGTAAATTCAAGTTCCGCACCATGGAGCTGATCGGCCAGACCGCGCTCGACCTGCCGGCCCAGCAGGTGAACACGACGGGTTGCTGGCTCCAGCCGCCGCCAGCGGCCATCGAAGCCACAAACGCGGCGCTGGCGGCTGCTGCGGCCTCGGTGACTCCAAGCCCCGGCGCCGGCATACCGAGCTCGGGCGTTGCTATACCAAGCCCGGGCGCAAGGGCGGTACCGGACCCGGGCGCGAGGGCGGTACCGAGCTTGGGCATCAGCGCCACGCTGAGCCCGGGCGCGACGCTCTTCGACGCCTTCAGCGGCGTGCGCAACCTGCTGGCCGTCGCCCTGCCCACGCTGGCCATGTGCGACCGCTACGACATCGGCGGCGTGGTTGACGCCTCGCAGCTCGGCGTGATGACGATCATCCTCTACGACCGCTACGAAGGCGGCGTCGGCTACGCCCGCCACGGCTACGAGTGCGCCGCCGACCTGCTTAAGCTGGCGTATGACATCGTCGCCGGCTGCGACTGCGACAACGGCTGCCCGGGCTGCGTCGGCCCGCCCAACCTGCGCGTCGCGATTCATCACGACCCCGACCTGGGGCGCGGCTACAAGATACCAGACAAAGCGGCGACTATGACGCTCTTGCGTGCCTGGCTGGACAGGTCTGCAAGTAAGTAGCAGATAACTAGCGGGTAAGTAGCAGAGCCGGCTCGTGCCGAGCCGGAATCTGCCCGTCTCGATCCCTTGTTCCCTCGTCCCTCGATCCCTTCCCAAGCAACACGCCCCGGCTCTGCTCTGGTATGCTTTGGCGCCATGCTTGGACGAAATCCTGGTTCAGCCGTGATCTTCGACCTCGACGGCGTGCTCACCGACACCGCGGAGTCTCATTTCCAAAGCTGGATGGATGTATCCCGCGAGTTCGGCATCCCCTTCGATCGCGCCGCCAATGACGCCTTGCGGGGCCTGAGCCGCGAGGACAGCTTGCGGCTGTTCCTCGGCCCGCACGCGTCGCGCTTCAGTGCCGCCGAGCAAACGCAGATCATAACTCGCAAGAACGACCGGTATCTGGCCCGCATTGAGCGTATGAGTACCGCCGATTTGGCTCCGGGGGCGCGCGAGCTGCTGCAAGACCTGCGCCGCCTGGGCATACCGGCCGCCGTAGCCTCATCGAGCCGCAATGCGGTCCAAGTGCTGGAGCGCCTGGGCATTCGGCCGCTGCTCGACGCCGTGGTGGATGGCAACGACGTCCCGGTTTCCAAGCCCGACCCGACCGTGTTCCTCTGTGCGGCGGAACGGCTGGGCGTACAACCCCAACGCTGCGTCGTCGTGGAAGACGCCGCGAGCGGCGTAGCCGCGGGACTGGCGGCCGGCATGAGGGTAGTGGGCCTGGGCCCGCCGCAGCGTGTCGGCCGGGCACATCTGGTGCTCGATAGTTTGGCTGAGCTGGATGCGCGGCGCATTCTGGCGCTCCTGCCTTCTGACGACTGACTCCCCCGCCAAGTCACATGTTCTTGCGAACGCTACTATGGGCAGCGGCTTGGGCAACTTGAAGCATTGATCCAGGGCGTGCCGATGATGCCCGCCTGATACTGTCTGGAAAGGCGATTGGGCGCGGGTGGATTCGAACCACCGTAGGCGTAAGCCAACGGGTTTACAGCCCGTCTCCTTTGGCCACTCGGACACACGCCCGATTAACGGCGCCTGCCGCGGAAGACTTTTCCGCCGTTGCCCGGCACTTTGTGCCGTGCTCGCCGGCACCGGCTTCCATTCGAGCCACGAATAGTACGCCATGGCGGCCATTTTGGCAACTGGCAAAGCTGCCGCGGCGGCCGGTCGCGGCGCCGGCCCTTGCCCTATGCCACCGGGGCGTCGGCCTCGCCCAGTGCCGCCCGTGCGCCGGCCCTGTTTCTATGCCAAGCCTTTGAACTCGTCGAGCGCTTCGGGGTTCGCCAGCGCGTCGCGGTTGCTTACGTCCTGGCCGTGCAGCACCTGCCGAACCGCCATTTCGACCTTCTTGCCGCTGATGGTGTGCGGAATCGCACTGACCTGGCGGATCAGCTTCGGTACGTGCCGCTTGGTCGCACCTTCGGCAATCGCCGTGCGAATCTTCTTCTCCAGCGCCTCGTCCAGCTTCAAGCCCTCCCGCAGCACCACGAACAGGCACACCTCGACGTCCGCATCCGGCGTGTCCCGGCCGACCACGATGCTGTCGACAATCTCCGGCATTCCCTCGACCACGCGGTAAATCTCCGCCGTGCCGATGCGAATGCCACCCGGGTTGAGCGTGGCGTCGGAGCGGCCGTAGACGATCACGCCGCCGCGCTCCGTGATTTCGATGAAATCACCGTGGCGCCAAATGCACCGGCCCGGGTAGTAGTCAAAGTAGGCCGAGCGGTACTTGCGGCCGTCGGGGTCGTTCCAGAAGCAGACCGGCTGCGATGGGAAGGGGCGGGTGCAAACCAACTCGCCCTTTTCCCCGATTACCGGCCGCCCGTCGGCGTCCCAGGCCTGCACGTCCATCGCCAGGCCGGTGCACTGAATCTCGCCCGCATACACGGGCAGCATGGGGTTGCCCAGCATGAAGCAGGAAATGATGTCGGTGCCGCCGCTGATGCTGGCAAGCTGCACGTCGCGTTTGACCTCATCGTACGTCCAGCGGAACAACTCCTCGGAGAGCGGCGAACCGGTCGAGCAGATGATGCGCAAGGCGGACAGGTCATGCTCGCGCCCCGGCCGCAGGCCCGCCTTTTGGCACATGCCCAGGAATTTCGGGCTGGTGCCGAAGAGTGTGACGCGCAGCTTCTCGGCGAGTTGCCACAAGCGCTTCGCGTCGGGGTAGGCCGGATTGCCTTCGAACAACACGACCGCGGTGCCGATGCCGAGCGCGCTGACGAGCCAATTCCACATCATCCAGCCGCAGGTCGTGAAGTAGAAGCTGCGATCGCCGCGGCGCAGATCGCAATGCAGCATCAGCTCCTTCATATGCTGGAGCAGCGTGCCGCCGTGACCGTGAACGATGCACTTGGGGATACCGGTTGTGCCGGAGGAATACATGATGAAGAGCGGGTGGTCGAACGGAATTTCTTCAAAAGTCAGCGGCGGTGCGGCCCGGTCGAGGGGGCCGAGCCACTCGCGCCACAGCACGGCGTTCGGCAGGCCGGCCAGGCTCGGCTGTTCATCCATGAACGGGACGACCGCGACGCGCCGCACGCCCTTGAGCTGAGAGAGCATTTCGGCTACCCGCGGCAGCGTCGGGCAGCGTTTGCCGTTGTAGGTGTATCCGTCGGTGACCACGAGCACGCTTGGCTCGATCTGACCGAAGCGGTCCAGCACGCCGCGCACGCCGAAATCCGGCGAGCAGGACGACCACACTGCACCCAGGCTTGCCGCGGCCAGCATTGCAATCACGGTTTCGGGCACGTTGGGCATGAAGCCCGCCACGCGATCGCCTTTTTTTACGCCCGCCTGGCGCAGAGCAGCCGCACAACGCGCCACCTCGTCGCGCAGCTCCCGGTGTGAGAGCCGCACCGCGCGGCCGCGCTCGTCCTCGGCCAGGATGGCGTCCTGGTCGTCATTAAAGCGGAGCATGTGGCGGGCGTAGTTCAGCGTCATGCCGGGGAACCACTTGGTACCCAGCATGCCCTCGCCCCTCATGGTGGCGTCGGCCGGCCGCGAAGGCTTAACCTCGGCGAATTCGAGCAAGTCGTTCCAGAATAGGTCGCGGCGCTCGATAGACCATCGGCGTAGCGACTGCCAATCGGGCTGGACGCCGTGCCTGCTCGCGACGGTGGTCATGAATTGGAACATTTGCGACTGATGCACGCGATCTTCAGACGGCTTCCACAACAGCGCGCTTGACATGGGCGCAACCTCCGAAAAAGGGACGCCGCTCATTGTTGCCGTTGGCGCCAGGCCGGTCAACGCCGGGCCTGGATGTGGAAAACCCGCGGCCTTGCTCGAAGCCCCGGCCGCAGATACAACGACTCAAATCGACCAGCCAGAAGTGACATCGGCCCGCCCGCGACCGATGTGGACTTGAAAAAACGGCCTTAACTGTCAATGAGGCGAGGAACCATCATGCAACGCGAGTTTGACCGTCGAGCGTTTCTGAAATCGGCCGGGGCTGCAGTCGGGGCGGTTAGTTTGGCGGGTGCGCTCGGATTTGCACCCGCGACGGGCGAGGCGCCTCAAGCACAGCCGCCATCTCACGCGGGCGGCCGCCGCTGCAAGCTGCAGAAATCCCTGAAATATGGCATGGTTGCAGGCGGGGCGTCGGTCCTCGACAAGTTTGAGCTCGCCAAAAAGGCCGGCTTCGAGGGTATCGAGCTGGACAGTCCTAACACGCTGGATGCAGACGAGGTTCTGCGGGCCCGCGACGTCACTGGCCTGGTGATTGACGGCGTGGTCGATTCGGTGCATTGGCGGCAGACGCTCGGCGACCCAGACCCGGCAGTGCGGGCCGCGGGACGCCAGGCGCTGGAGACGGCACTGCGCGACTGCCGGCTGTACGGTGGAACCACCGTGCTACTGGTTCCGGCCGTGGTGAGCAAGAAGATTTCGTACGCCGATGCGTACGCCCGGTCGCAGGAGGAAATCCGCAAGGTACTGCCGCTGGCGGCGGAGCTGCGCGTCACGATCGCGATTGAGAACGTATGGAACGCCTTCCTGCTCAGTCCGCTCGAAGCGGCCAGGTACACGGACGAACTGAACAGTCCGTGGGTCGGCTGGCACTTCGACGTAGGCAACGTCGTCAACTTTGGCTGGCCGGAACAGTGGATTCGCACTCTGGGCAAGCGGATAGTCAAACTGGATATTAAGGAATACAGCCGCAAGAAGCGCGACGAGCAGGGGCCGGGCGCCGGGTTTGCGGTCGAACTGGGCGAAGGCGATTGCGACTGGCCGGCAGTGATGGAGGCGCTGGACGAAATCGGTTTCCAGGGCTGGGCAGCCGCGGAAGTGGGCGGCGGCGATTTGGAGCGGCTAAAGAAGATCGCGACAACTATGGACCGCTTGTTCAACAGCTAAATGGGTTGCGGCGCCGATCCTCGAACAGACAGCCAGCCGCCTGAAAGGGCAGCCGGTCACGTTGCCTGCGCCTACCGTCGGGGCATTGCGGGCGCAGCAGAGCGAGCCCGCGGGAATGCAACTGCGAAAATAGTGCGCTTGGCCGACGGCCGCTATTCTTCCTAATTATTCCAGAAAGGACGGTTCTCTATCGTCAGTTGCGAGAACCGCGGTCCTGGGCGGCCGCTTGGGTATTCGGACGCCGCCGCACGCTGCCCGCGCGGACTTTGGCCCGCTTATCACGCGACAGGCCGGTTTTGGTCTCAGTCTTTTGGGCCGTCGCTCTCTGCGGTGTAGCTTTCGCAGCCGGCGCTTTCCGGCCGGGCTTGCCCGCGGCAGCTTCTTGTGGTTCGGGTGCGCGGTCGCTGGATGAGCCGATCTCGCCCGCGGTTGGCGCTGAGGGCCACTTCCGCTCAGGCAGTACTTGTGTGAGCACGTCCTCGATCGTCCGTGAGAAGGCAAAGATCAGTTCGTCGCGCACCTCTTTGGGAACTTCCTGCAAGTCCGGCTCGTTGCGGGCCGGCAGTACAACCTTCTTCAGCCCGGCGCGGTGGGCGGCGAGCACCTTCTCCTTGACGCCGCCGATCGGCAGCACCTGCCCACGCAGCGTGATTTCGCCGGTCATGCCAACGCTCGGGTCGGCGATTTGGCCGGCGAACAGCGAAGCCAGCGCACAGACCATGGCGACGCCGGCCGAGGGGCCGTCTTTCGGAACGCCGCCGGCCGGGACGTGGATGTGAATGTCGGTTTTGCCCAGGTCCGGGAGCTTCAGGCCCCACTGCCTGGCGCGCGACCGAATGATCGACAGGGCGGCCAGGCCCGACTCGCGCATCACCTCGCCGATCTGGCCGGTCAGCGCGAAATTGCCGCGGCCTTCCATGGCGGTGGCTTCGACGAAGATGATCTCGCCGCCAACCGGCGTGTACGCCAAACCGGTGACCACACCGGGCATCCCGCGTTCGAGGGCGAGTTCGCGTTCGAAGCGCGGCGGACCGAGGTATTCCACGAGGTCTTCGGGATCGACGGCCACATCCGCAACCTTGTTGCGGGCGACCTTGGCGGCCAGCCCGCGGCAGACGGTGCCGATCGAGCGTTCCAGGTTGCGAACGCCGGCCTCGCGCGTGTAGCGCTCAATGATGGCCCGAATCGCGTCGTCGGAGAACGTGACGTTGCGGTCGGCCAGGCCGTTCTCGGCGAGCTGGCGCGGCACGAGGTAGCGCTTGGCAATCTCGAATTTCTCGAACAGCGTGTAGCCGGGCAGATCGATGATTTCCATGCGGTCGCGCAGGGCCGGGGCGACCGGATCAATGTAGTTGGCGGTGCCGATGAAGAGCACCTTCGACAAATCGAACGGCACGCTGAGGTAGTGGTCCGTGAACGAGTGGTTCTGCGCCGGATCTAGCACTTCCAGCAGCGCCGCGGCCGGATCGCCGCGAAAGTCGGCCCCGAGCTTGTCCAGCTCGTCGAGCATCAGCACCGGGTTGCGGGTGCCGGCCTTGCGGATTTCCTGCACGATGCGCCCTGGGATGGCGCCGATGTACGTACGGCGGTGGCCGCGGATGTCGGCCTCGTCGCGCACGCCGCCAAGGGCGATGCGAATGAAGCTGCGGCCCAAAGCGCGTGCGATGCTCAGGCCGAGCGAAGTCTTGCCGACGCCGGGTGGTCCGACGAAGCACAGGATGGGACCCTTGCTGGCCGGGTTGAGCTTGCGGACGGCCAGGTACTCGATGATGCGGCGTTTGACGTTGGTCAGGCCGAAGTGGTCCTCGTTAAGGATGGCCTCGGCCCGGTCGAGGTCGAGGTTGTCCGGCGTTTCCTTGTTCCAGGGCAGCTCGCAGAGCCAGGTCAGGTAGTCGCGAATCACGCCGCTCTCGGGCGAGGCCTGCGGGACGCGTTCAAGGCGTTTCAGCTCGCGTTCGGCTTCCTGGCGCACGGCTTCGGGCATTCCGGCGGCCTCGATGCGTTTGCGGAACTCCTCGATCTGCCCCGCGGTGCCATCGGTCTCGCCGAGTTCCTTCTGGATGGCTTTAAGCTGCTCGTGCAGGTAGAAGTCGCGTTGGGTCTTATCGATCTCGCGGCGGACGTCGTCCTGGATCTTCTGCGAGAGGCGCAGCACTTCGACCTGGTTGTTGAGGATGGCCGTAACTTTCTTGAGCCGGTCGACGACGTCGAAGGTCTCGAGCAGTTCCTGTTTCTGGACGACGCCGAGCGAGAGGTTGGCGGCCAGGAAGTCGGCCAGGGCGTCGGGGCGGTCGATGTTGTCGAGGACCAGGCGGGCCTCGTCGGGAACGTTCGGGCTGAGCTCGATCACCTCGCGCGCGATCTGGCGGGCGTTGTGCACCAGAGCCTCGAGTTCGAGCGACGGGGTGACCTGATCGATATGCGGGTTAATCACGGCCCGCCAATACGGGTCGGTAGCCACCAGTTCCTCGATGCCGACGCGTACCAGGCCATGCACGAGCAGGCTGTTCGAGCCATCGGGCAGTTTGAGGACTTTGAGCACCTGGGCGGCGGTGCCGATGCGGTAGAGGTCATCCAGGCCGGGGTCTTCGACCTCTTCGTGGCGTTGGGTGAACAGGGCGAGCAGCTTGTCGCCCGCCAGGACGGCGTCGGTGAGCAGGCGTGACTTCTCGCGGCCGATGCTGAGCGGAACGACGGTGCCGGGGAAGACGACCAGGTTACGGACCGGCAGAATGGGGAGTTCGCGTGGCAGCATGGCGCGGATGTCGTCACCGCGTGCGGAGCCGACGGACGCCGGCGGCTTATCACCGGGCGGCGGATCGTTCTGGTTCAGGGCGTCGTGATCTTCGGCAGCATCACCCATAAATAGCCCTTATCGTAAGTGGCCTCGACGGACTGGACATCGATTGGTTCGGGCAGGGTGACCTCGCGGCGGAAGGGCCCGTGGTCGATCTCCATGATATGGAGGGTAAGTGGGCCCTCGATATCGCAGGGTCGCGGGTTGGGGCGGAAGCCGGTAATGCGGACGCAGTGTTGGTCCTGGCAGGAGACTTCGACCTGTTCGGGGTTCATGCCGGCCAGGTCGACGCAGATGCAATAGGCCGCGTCGGTCTCGTAGACGTCGGTAGCGGGCTGCCAGGTATCTTCGTCGCGGAACTGGACGAAGCTGCGGCGTTTCATTTCGTCGAACATATCGTGCATGTGGCGGATCCACTCGCGCATCTCGTCGCCGCGTCCGAATTTACTGAAGCTCATGCGACACCGCGCTTTCTGGGCTGGAGTTGGCCCGGGCTCGCGCAGCGGGCGTTGATTCTGGCGTTACGGGGCTTGCGCACCCGGAACTGGCCTTACGGGCTCGGAAGCCGGGCCAATGCCCGCGGTCACGGCC
>JAGPEO010000031.1:14418-18252 GCA_018056925.1 Phycisphaerae bacterium | reverse complement strand
CGCGGCAGGTTCTGGTCGAAGCGACGATTCTGCGCGCCACGCTGAACGAGACTAATGAACTTGGGATCGACTTTACGCTGCTGGGCGGCGTGGATTTCCGCAACGTTTCCAGCACCAGCAATGCTGCCGCGGACCTGCAAACGGGCCAGCTGCCCCCGAGCCGGTTCGAGCAGAGCACGCTTAATGTGAACACGGCCTTTACGCAGAACGTGCAAGGCGGCGGCCTTACGGTGGGGATCATCAACAACAGCGTGGCCTTTTTCATCCGCGCGTTGGAAGAAACCACGGACGTCGCCGTCGTGGCAAATCCCAAGACGATCGCGCTGAACAAGCAGGAGGGCGAGGTCATCGTCGGCCGGCGCGACGGGTACTTGACGACCACGGTGACGGAGACGGCGGCGATTCAGACCGTCGAGTTTCTGGAGACGGGCACGCAAATCCGTTTTCGGCCGGTGATCAACGATGACAATACGGTGCGCCTGTCGGTGCATCCCAAGGATAGCAACGGCGGGCTGACCGGCGCGAATCTGCCGTTTGAGGAGACGACGGAAGCGCGGGCGGATTTGCTGGTCAACGATGGCGGAACGGTACTCATCGGCGGTTTGTTTCGTGAACGCACCGTGGGCGGCCGCAGCCAGATTCCGGTTTTGGGCGACATTCCGCTGGCAGGCGCGCTGTTCGGCAGCCGAAACAACCAGACTGTGCGTGAAGAAGTCATCATTCTCCTGACAGTGCACGTTCTGAAAGACACGCCGCAGGAGCACGAGGAGTTCCGCCGGCTGCTCGAGGACGTTGAACGCATACGCGTCGGCAGCCGCCAGGGTCTGATGTGTACGGGGCGCGAGCGGCTGGCACAGGCGTTTTACCACGAGGCGTTGCGGCAACTCGAGCAGGGGGATTGCGACCGTGCGTTGCTGAACGTGCGGATGGCGCTGCACAACGAACCCAAGCTGCTGCCGGCGATAAAACTCAAGGAGGAACTGTTGTGCCGGCGCATGTGGGACGAGGAGGGCGGCCGCATGCGCACGTTCATCTGGGATTTGATCCGGAGCGACGCGCCTCCAGATGAGCCGCTGCCGGACTTCGCCCGGCCGCAGCCTGAACTTGAGTTGCCTCAGCAGAGTGAGAACGAGTGCGATGACAGCCAGTCCGCGAATTCCGATTATGCTGACTGACCGCAGGAAGCTTCGCGGAATGCCTTGGGAGGGCGAGGCTCCTGTTGAGCCGCGACGCGCCCGAAGGTTCGCCCTCTGGGCGCCGGTGCTGGCGGCGCTCGTGTTGAGTCTGGCCGGCTGTCAGTCCCCCCAGCAACAGGCCAATCAGGAAGCAACCCAACGGTGGAACCAGGCTCGCGCGCAGCTCAAGGCCAAACTGGCGTACGACCAATTCGCGGCCGGCAATGTCAAAGCCGCAGCCGGTGAGCTGGCCGAGGCTCGGCGACTCGATCCCGCAAACATGAACTGGACGCCGCTCCAGGCCCGCATCTGGCTGGCGGAAGGGAACACGGCCGCGGCGGCCGACCTGTTGGATCGCACGCAGCTCGACGGTCCCGTACAAGCGGAAGTCGAATATCTGCGCGGCATCGTGTATCAGCAACAGCAACGCTGGGAGGACGCGGTAGCGGCTTTCGAAAGAGCGGCGGAACTGGACCAAAGCGAAGTGGGCTATGTAGTCGCGGCGGTCCAGGTATGGCTGCAACTTGGGCAGCCGCGGCAAGCGCTGCAGTGTTTGGAAGCTTGCGCCACGAACTTCGCCTGGACGAATGCTTATCAGGCGGCTTTGGCAGAGGCTCTGGAGCTCGCGGGCGATTGGAGCGGCGCGGCAGCGGCCTGGCGGCGCGTTTTGCAGGCTGCGGACGATGACGCCGGCATCAGCGAACGGCTGGCGGAGGCGCTATGCCGGGCTGGGCGCTATGGTGAGGCGATTCCCGTGTTGCAGCAATTGCTGAACGCAGAGCAAGCCCAGCAGTCAACCGGCGTACGCCTGCGCCTGGCGGAAGCGCTGCTGGCTGTCAACCAGCCCGAGGCAGCCCGGGTGCAAGCCCAGGCGGTGCTGCAGAGCGATCCGAACCAGGTCTCCGCGTTGCTGCTGCTGGCGCAGGCTTGGGCCGCGGCCGGGGACACCGGTGCGGCGCTGCGTACCGCGGAGCGGGCACTACAACTCCAGCCGCAGGACGCACGCGTTCAGGAATTGACGGCAGCCTTGGAGTGGAGCGCTGGGCAGGAAAGCAGAGCGCGGGAGAGGGCGCGTCGTCTGCGGGAGATCGACCCAGCCAACCCGGTTGCGCTTCACATTCTGTCGCTGGGTTCTTACTAGAATCGACGATTGCTTGGGGCGCGACGCTGCACGTTCCGTACCCCTGAACCTGATTTCGGTGTAGAATTCAGTTAGCTGGCTTTTGGGGAAGTGATGATGGAGTTGGCCTGCCCACGTTGTCGAATTGCCAACCCGGAGGTGGCGCGCTTCTGCCGTCGTTGCGGCCTGGCTCTGGTGCGCGGGCCGGACGGCTCGCTGCTCGGGCCGGGCCAGATACGCCACCCGCAACCGTTGGCTGCGCCGCCGGGTTTCCAATGCTTCGATGACACGCCTGATCTTTTTTTCAGCATGAAGTCGGCGTGGGGCGGTCAAGCCCTCAGCGACACTGAGCCGCGGATCATCGTCGCCTTCAACGCCGGCTACTCGCTTGTCGATGTTATAATATTAATTCGAGGTCACGGCCCGGCCGGCGAAGCCGCTTTCTGCATTCCGCACGCGGTGGAGCGCTGGGGCCGAGGTCAGACCGTGACGCTGGAAGTCCCGTCCTGGGAATTACCCGACGAGCCGCACGAGTTAACGCTGGCGCTCGAATCGGCTGAGTTTGATGCGGAAAACTAGACCGCAGTCTTTGCAACGGAGAAAAGCATGCCCGCCATGGTCTTTGGAGTAATTGTTGTTGTAGTGGTGCTGGTGCTGCTGAGCGGCTTCTTCACCGTCCAACAGCAGACACACGCGGTGGTGCAGCGCTTTGGGCGTTTCCTGCGCATCTGCGGCCCGGGGTTGCATTTCCGCTGGCCGCTCGTTGATACGGTGGCCGGGCGGATCACGCATCGCGTGCGCGAGCTCGAGATTAAAGTCGAAACGAAAACCAAGGATGACGTCTTCGTGGAGCTGCTGATCGCGGTGCAGTTCTTCGTCCGAGAGACGGAGGAAGCCGTCAAGTCCGCCCAGTACAAGCTCATGAACCCGCAACAGCAGATTTCGTCCTACGTGTTCGACACGGTCCGCGCCCTGGTTCCCGAAATGCCGGTCGACAACGTCTTCTCCGAGAAAGAGAAGATCGCGTCGGCGGTCAAGGAGCGGCTCGAGCAGATTATGGACGACTTCGGCTACACGATTCTTCAGGCCCTGGTGAACGACATTCAGCCCGACCCCGAAGTCAAGGCGGCCATGAACAAGGTCAACGCCAGCGCCCGCCTGAAGGAGGCTGCCAAGAACGAAGCCGAGGCCAGGAAGATTCGCGTTATTGCCGAGGCGGAGGCCGAGGCCCGGGCCAAGGAACTCCAGGGTGTGGGTATCGCGCGCCAGCGGCTGGCGATCGCCAAGGGTCTGAAGGAGTCGGTCGAATCGTGCTCCGAAGCCGGCATTTCGCCCGAAGAGGCGACGAAGATGGTGCTGCTCACGCAGCACTACGACTCGGTCACCGCGGTCGGCTCGCGCAGCGGCGCAACCATCATGATGGTGCCCTATAGCCCGGCCGGGATGAGCGCTTTCTCCGACCAGATCATGCAGGCGCTGCTGGGCGCTAAGCAGGCCCAGGAGACTCACACCGGCAGCGTCGCCCCGGACGGGAGCCGC
>JAGPEO010000031.1:0-14318 GCA_018056925.1 Phycisphaerae bacterium | reverse complement strand
GGGCTGTGCGCCAGTCAGCAGATTGACGAACGGATCAATGTCGAACACGTTGATCGCCCCATCGCCGTTTGTGTCGGCGTTCATGACGTTGCAGTCGGGGTACGTCGCAACGTATTCGGCCTGGTCGGTTAGGGCCAGCACGAACGGGTCAATGTCAAACACGTTGACGGCCTGGTCGCAGTTGACATCGCCGAGCTTCCAGGGCGCGTCGCAGGCAAGATCGTAGATCCAGACGGCGTCGATGCCGGCCTCGGTCTGCGAGTTATTCGGAGTATCGTTGGCCGTGAACCGCACCTGAACGGTCGCCGTCAGCGGGATGAAGTCGGCCACGCGAATCTCGTGCATCGCCCAGTCATCATGGCTGGCATATTGCGCGGCCAGGACCCAGGTGGCGCCGCCGTCGCTGGACAGGTGCACGTCCAGGAAGTCCTGCGTCGGCGGATAGACCGTCGCGTCATCACAGAAGAAGAACTCGGCGAAGCGAACGATCGGGCTGTGCATGGCGCTCATATCGAAGGCCGGCGAGGTCAAGTGCGTCGGACCGCCGTCGACGTCGTAGGTGCGACGGCTGTCGGTCACATAGCACCGGCCGGAGCCGTCGTAATCCCTGTCCGGGCCGTAATCATCGCCGGGCGGGACGGCGCGCGTCCACATGCCGGACGTCATGCCCGGCGCGGAGTCCACGGTCCAACTCAGGTCGCTTTCGAAGTCGTCGCTGAGCAAGGTCGTAACGGTCGCGACGGTTGCGGTGTAGACTTGCGCCGGGGCGTCACTGGGCAAGTACACAACTGTGCCCTGGTCGCCGGTGGCGCTGAAATAGAACTCCGGAGCATCGCCACAGCCGGCCCCCGGCAACAGGCCCTCGTACACGTTGTCGCCCAGGGACGCCAGAGGAGCGGTCAGCCAGGCGCCGCCATCGAAACGGTAGTAGAGCAACCCCGAGCCCGGTACGTAAGTCTCGCCACGATTCTCGATGCGCACGGTAATCGGCGTGGGCGTCTGCGGGGCGATGAATTCCGGGGCCGCAGCCGCCAGGCCTATGTACAGGCCGGCGGCGGCGGGCATGTGCATGGTAATGCAGTGCATGGCGCCTGCGGCCTGAATAATGCTGGAGCTGTCGAGCTGGTAGATAGTCTTGCCGGGGAAGGCCTCCTGGAACACCGCCAAAGCAACGTTATCCTGGGGCACGTTGAAACGCGACATGAAGACCAGGTCGTTGAATATGACGGCATTCGTATAGGTGTAGTGCGTGCCGCCCGAGTTCCAGCCGGGAGTGCGATAGACCGTGTAGCCGCGGGCCGTCAGGTCGGCCACGGCGCCCTCGGTAATCGTGTACGGCGAGCCGTCAGACGGTTCGTATTGGCCGATGATTACTTTCCAGTCGTCGACCGGCAGCATCCACATATCAATGTGCGCCGTGCCGTCGAAGCTGAACGGGAAGCCCTGGTAAAGCGTCAGGTTGAGATTCTGGTAGTCATGGTAGCGCTGGATCACGTCCTCGGCGGTCAAGCTCGGGTTTTCAGACAAAACGAGGGTAGTCATGAAGGCGTCGCCGTTGGCGAACAGGTGGAAGTTGCCGCCGCCGTGAACCAGGCCGATGTCGTACTGCGGCGCGTCCCAGTAATCGGCCAGGAAGTCGTTGAAGCCGTCATCCAGAGGACGCGGGCGATTGTAGACGTGGTCAATGATCGTCTGCGCGCCGTCCTCCAGAATGTAACGCGGCCCGTAATCGCGAATCCATACGGCGTTCGTTTGGTAAATGATGAAGTTTACCCGGCTCAGGTCAGCCCCCGCGGCAGCCAGCGTGGCGGCCGCCGAGGACTGTGCTGAGGCGTTGTCCACCACCAGGTGCACGATACCCTCGGGGTCTTGCGTAGTGATGGGGACAATCATCTGGGTTATCAGGGAGGTGTACTGTTTCCAGTTCATGAAGATGCCCTCGTTACGGACATACTCCGGCGGACAGTACACTGTGCCGCTTGGTGGCGTGCGGCTGCCACGCTCGGCCGTGGGCAGCGGCAACAGCGCTTCCTGAGGCGTCATGTTCCGCGGCAGACCCTGCGGCTCACTGGCCTGAAGCTGATCCAGGAGCTCTTGCGGAACCAGCGGGCCTGTTTGAGCCAGCGCCAAGTTCGCAATAATCAAGACGAGACAGCCACCTAACCAGCGATGCATTCTCCTCACTCCTTTCGCGCTCCAGCGGCGCGCTCGCCATATGGCGGGTTGGGGCCGGAAGTGAGCTCCCTATCCACTCCAGATCGCGAGAGCGTGTGCTCCGGCCGATCAGCCGTAACATGCATTGTATGAAATTTCGCTCGCGGGCCTAATACGTTTTTCGGTTTTGTTTGAAGCGGCGTGGCGGGCGGTTCAGCCGTTAACGTCCGATATCGCGTCGCCGGCCGCCGCCGCGTGTCAGTCACTGCGCGAGGCCTTATAATGCCACCGCGTAAGCCGGCGCCCGACTCTGGCGAGGTCGTCTGGGAATGACGGATGAATATGGAGACGCTCGCGGCCAGCGGCGGCAAAGCGGCTACGCGTAGCCCTGCGAAGCCCGCCAACCTTGCAGGCGCGACTAATCCACGGGGCGGTTGCGGCGCGCTGCGCCTGGGGTTGCTGATCGCGGCCGTTGGCATTGCGACCGCGGCGGCGCACTGGCCCGCGCTGTCGGCTCAGGCGCGCACCTTCGACGACCGCATGTACTTGATCAACAACCCGCTCGTGCAGAACCCGAGCTGGGCGTCTGTCGGGCGCTTCTTCCGCGAAATTCTGCGGCCGTCGACCGTGCAGGGTTACTACCAGCCGCTGGCGATGACGTCGCTGATGTTGGACTACGCGCGCGGCGGCAGCTCGCACGATCTGCGGGCGTTTCATGAGACCAGCCTGGCGCTGCACGTGCTGAACACCGGGCTGATCCTGGTGCTGCTTCACCTGCTGTTTCGGCAGCCGGTCGTGGCGGCGGCCATAGCCCTGCTGTTTGGGCTGCACCCGCTCACGGTCGAGCCGATTCCCTGGGTCAGCGAGCGTAAGACGCTGTTGGCTACGTGCTTTGTTCTGTGCTGCCTGATTCTGTACGTTCAGTGGGCTCGGCGGCGGCGCCGGCTGTATTTCCTCGGAGCGGGGATAGCGTTCGTTCTGGCGCTGCTGTCCAAGCCGACCAGCACGCCGCTGCCGATCCTCCTGCTGCTGCTGGATTATTGGCCGCTTCGTCGAATGGGCAAACGCGCCCTGCTGGAAAAAATTCCGCTTCTGGCGATCGCGGGCGCGGCGGCGGTCATAACTGTAGTCTCGCAGGGACAGACGGCCTATCTGGAACTGCCGCACCTGCAGTCCGGCGCGCGGATTCCGCTGACGATCTGCCACAATGTGGTGTTTTATTTGTCCAAGATGGTCTGGCCGGGTTCGCTGACGCCGCACTATCCGATACCCAATCCGTTTGACCTTTCTCATCCGGCGCTGCTGGCCGGCGTGGTGGGCACAGTCGTGCTGGTCGCGTTGTTGCTGGTGTCGTGGCGCTGGACGCGGGCGTTGCTCACCGGCTGGCTGTGGTTCTTTGTGGCGATTTTCCCAACACTGGGCGTGATCGGGTTTACAAACGTAATTACGTCCGACAAGTACGCCTACCTGCCGGCAGTGGGAATATTGCTGATTCTGGCGTTCGCACTGACGCGCGTCTGGGGCGATCCGGCGCTAGCGGCGCGCCTGCGGTGGCGCCGTCTGCTCGTGCTGGCGTGTGTGGCGATTATCGCGCTGCTCGAGGCTCGCGCCACGCGCCGCCAGCTCGCCTACTGGGAGAATACGGAGAAGCTATACCGGTACATGCTGACGCTCGCGCCGCAGGATGTTTTTCTGCACTCCGAACTGGGAAGCGAACTCAGCGATCAGGGGCGGTATGAGGAGGCCGTGGCCCATTTTGAAACTGCGCTGCGCCTGTACCCGAATTCGTATGTGGATCACAACAACCTGGCGACGGTGCTGATGGCCATGGGCCGCTTCGGCGAGGCCGTGGCGCACTTCGAAGCGGCCTTGCGGATCAAGCCCGACATAACCGCCTCGACCTGCAATAACCTTGGCTGGGCATACTGGGGGCAGGGACGGGCTGAGGCGGCGCTGACATATTTCGAGCGCGCGGTGCAGCTCGATCCTGAGCTTCCGGAAGCCCACGCCAGCCTCGGATTTGTCAGGTCGCAGCAAGGCCAGTGGGAACGGGCGGTGGAGCATTACGAGGCCGCCTTGCGCCTGCGGCCGGATTTGGCCGATGCGCACTTGGGACTGGGCGGGGCGCTGGCCAAGCTGGGACGGCTGGATCAGGCGGAGGCTCATTTTCGGCACGCGTTGCGGCTGCAACCGCAATCGGTGGCGGCATACAACAATCTGGCGTCGCTGTTCCTGCTACAAGGCAAGGTTGAGGATGCCGTCCAAGCGTATCAGGCGGCCCTGCGGATCGCGCCCGAGGACACGCGTGCCCGGGCGGGGCTGGAAAAGGCTCTATCTGCCCGCCCCTAAGAAGTGGTCTGGCGCCTGGGCGGGCACTGCGGACTGTTTGCGCAGCCGCTCCGGTGCAGACAGGCTGCTTTGAACTTCGTGCAGAACAGCCGCGATGACATCGATGTCGGCCGGGCCAAGCTGCTGGTGAACCGGCAGAGCCAGCACATGGTCTTTCAGAAAGGCCGCTTCGGGGAACTCGTCCCAGGCGAAGGCCGGGTGGTAGCCAGCCCACCACGGGATTGCGTCCACGCCGTGGCGCCGCAGTGCGCGGCACAGTTCGTCTCGCTGCAGTGCGAGCAACGGCAGAACCAGCGGACATGTCCCATCCGGCAAGTCGTCGAATAGGGGCCGGACATCTCCTGTCCGCGATATCTGACTCAAGAGCCGGTAGTAATTCGAGCGGCGACGTTCGACAATTTGGGCCGGTTGGCAGGACGCGGCCAGACGAGCAGAAACTGCCGACATTCGGCGGCGGCGAAGGGCCGGATCAAAGTAATACGAGGCGGGCATGTCGGAAAAATCATCGGGGCGGGCGGTTCGGTGGTCTTGGCGGCTTTTGCGGAGAAGACGATAACAGGCCCGGAACACAGTCGAGCGCTGGACCAAGTGGTTTTTTAAGAGCGGCAAAGCTTCCCGCCACACGGTCGCAACATCTGCCCGTCGCAGTTCTCCCACATTTGGCGGCGAGATGTGCGCGCCGCTACGAAAAACAAGAATTCCGCCATCTGGAATAGGGAGAGTCTTCGGTAGGCTGAAAATGGCCGCGTCGCCCAGCCCGCCGACCGGTTCCCAATGCGGACGTCCCGCTTCTGGCGGGTTTGTGTGCGAAGAGAACAACGCGTGTGCACAGTCTTCCAGGAGCCGCAGACCGTTCGCTCTGCACCAGGTCCCCAGGTCATTCAGCCCTAATGGCCGGCCAAAAGTGTGCGTAACGAGTATCAGCCGTGTGCGGCCGGTCACTCGCCGGCGGCAGTCGTCCCAGTCCGGCTGGGCATGCTGGTCCACGCGGTAAAACTTCACGTGCAAGCTGGCCGCCAGCAGGGCGTCGATTTCACAGCCGCAGTTGTAGGCAGGCGCCAAGGCTTCGTCGCCCGGCCCGAGATTCCAGGCATTGCAGGCCAGCGCGATGGCCACCCGGGCGGAGTGGGTAAGAATGAGGCGGCCGGGCGGCAGCGGCCAGTCTGCGAAACTCGGATCATCCGCCGCCGAAAATGCGCGCGCGAATTGACTGAGGCTTATGCTTGGCCCTGTACAGGTTGGCGGGAGCGCTTTCACGCTGTAACGACTCCGATTACCGGCTTTCGCGACGCTGCCGATGGGCTTTGGCGACCTCGCCGGTCAGCTTTAGCGACTCCGCCCGTCGGCGAAGGCGGCGGAGCGGGCATCTCTCTCCGCGTTAATCGTAGGCGCCGGCATGTGCAGCCGCCGCCTTGCCGTTACATCGCTCGTGTTGCGCCTGCCACCGCTTCAAGTTGTGTCGCGTTGAAGACGGGTCGCGCGTTCTGCTTGAAGGTCAAGCTCAAGCAGTGCGGGGCCCGTGATGAAAAGCTATCAACGTTCGGCTTCCAGCTATCAACCGTGCATCGCCTGTAGCGGCCGCGCGGCAGGCGATTCCAATGGTAAACGCAGGTTAGCGAAGAGCCGCATTGTGCCGACTGATAGCAGAGTAGGCCTTCTAATGATGCCGCATTGTCCTCTTGACGGCGATGTACGGACGTGTTAAGGCTACCACCGAATGGGCTGCACGGAGGCAGCGTGGGCGGGAAGATGGTCAAGTGACGTCGGCCACGTACGGCAATACAGATATTCGGGTGGTTGATTTGACGGTCCCAAAAGGCTGGGATCGCCTGCTAGATCGCTGTCCCTATATGACGCGCTGGGGACTGAAAACACTCTGTTCAGGTCTGCAGGCGGCAGCGCGGACCGCCGTTATCGAGCCGCACTACATTTGCCGGGATTTTCGAAACCTGTTTAGCCATTTTTACTCGAAGAAATTTCTTCCGCGGGATGCCCATTGCTCTCGAGTCCATTTCTTTTCGGCAAGCGGTCTGGACGAACTCCAGGTGACGGCAAACTCTGACGCGTGGCAATCAGACTACCTTGGGTTCAGCGTAATTCAGCCCGTGGTGGATCGATGTCTCGGGCGCAGCGTTTACGACCCGCTTCGATTGGGTCGAGACCCGCGTGAGTTTTTCTGCTTGCAGGCGACAACGCCAGTTCACATCAATGGAGCGCAGTACGTCGTTCGTGGTTATCCGTACATTTCGCAGACAGGCGAAGCCTTGGTCTGTGCGCACGCGGCCCTGTGGGGCGTGTGTCGCTTTCTTTCTCAGCGTTTTCGAATGTACCGCGAGGTCTTGCCTAACGATCTCATTCAAATGACAGCTACGAACGCCGGTCGGCAGGTGCCGTATCGCGGGATGTCGTACTCAGATTATTCTGAGATTCTAAGCGAGTTTGGCTGCTACCCGGCCGTTCTTAGGGCAGGAGGCTGGCCCCCAGAGGGAACGCCTGATGATGCTTTGAGTTGGACGCGCGTTCGGGCGACGTATCACGACATTTATAGCTATGTGGAATCCGGTTTTCCTGTGCTGACCAGCTTTCGGGATCACGTTGCTACGACAATCGGACACGTGATAGGGAGCGCTATCGGCAAGGATCACAAGCCGGAAGAACTTGTTGCCGCACGGCCCGTTTACAACAGTTTTTCGCTGATCCGGCAATTAGTGGTCGTAGATGACAATGTTTTCCCGTACGCCCTGCTTGGGTACAAGGGCGATCCGGATAACTACGCCCATGGAAGCTCGTCGAACCCTCGCCGCAGCATTGATGCTATCTACGCAGCCGTCGTTCCACTGCCGGAGAAAGTTTTTCTTCGCCCCAGCGACGCGCGTGACCTTGCGTATCGCTTTCTGAATTATCCCGAGGTCACGCCCTTTATCGAGGAGGTACTAAAGGACCTCGGTTGCGAAAGCGATCCCCTGATTGCAAGGCTTTTCGTGGCTTCCGGGAATTCCTTCAAAGTTCGAAAGCTCCGGTACGCGCTGGACAAGGTTCTAGGACCAGATCCGTTGCTGCAGGTGCCAATAAGGCGAAACTTGCCGCATTTCCTATGGGTGATGGAGCTCTCGCCGATTTCGTTGTATAATCATCGGCACGCGATAGCTGAGGTTGTGCTCGACGCTACGGCGAGTAGGCGAGAGTGCGAGCGCGTGTACATGCGCGTCGGGAAAAGGTTTTGGCTGGGAAAGAAGGGAGCGGCCGTTAGCGGAGCGTCGTCGAATTTTCCGCTCTATACCCACAATTTGGGAGAGAGGGATGTCTCAACCGTATGACTTGATCGAGCTTTTTGATGTAGAGGCAGCCCTGGGCGGTGGGTGGGACACGAGGATGGAGGAGGAGGTGCGTGCCGAGGTGCTGTCGGAGCTTAGAGACGTGGCCGCAGACGCCAGCCTGCTGCGGGAGCAAGAGGACTGGAACGCGCTAAAGGACCGAATGGTTGGAGCGGAGGGGGGCTAGAGCAGGGCGCGGCAATTACTGGTTCCGGGGATTGATCGACTACGAGACGCACCGTAACTCAGATCAACCCCGTGAGAGGCAGGGCCGGACTTTGCAGGGGGTACTTTCCTGACGTCTGTCGCAGTCGGAAGAGGTAAGCGCTAAGCTTAGCGGTGCTTCACATCCACATCAACCTTCAGATTGCTGACAGGTTCCAGGTTCATCGCGAAGAAAAGGCGCGTGGGCGGCGAGCCGGTTAGCACACGACACTGCGTGTACTGGCCTGCGGCGGCAGGTATCGCTTCGACTACGTACCTACCCGTAAGCCGGATATTGCCGCTCGGCGTCTGGTAGGCCAACAACCGAATTGTTACGGGCGAGTCGCCCACATAGTCGTCGTTTACCACGATCCGGGCGCCGGGTGGGTCCGTAATCACCTCGACCACGTGCTCATACGCCGCGATGTCCACGATCGCGGTGCGGCCGGAAGAACAACCGGCGCTCATCACTATGGCCGCACAAGTCGTAACTAGCAGGCAACACTTCACCTCGCACCTTTGGGTTTCCCACACTAACCACAACTTGCACCTGATAATAGCAGCTTGAGCGAGCCGATACAAGTCAAAGTGATGAGTGATAGGGTGATAAAGGGTGCCCGCGGGTCGGCGCTTATCGCTCTATCACTTTATCACGTTATCACGTCATCGCGGGACATAGGCCGCGGCACTGCTTGAAGCTGCGCTTTCAAGCAGTGGCACCGGCAACGCGGCTTTCGTCGACCGCGATTCGATGTCAGTGGCCCCATGCCAGGCGGCGGCGGCGCGGGGCTAGGATGGGGAGCAGTGTCAGTAAGGCCGCGATCAGGGCGGCGGGGAACGCGATGCGGGTGGCGGTCAACGTGGCGCGGGCGAAGCCGCCTAGTTCGGCGCCCTGCAAGTAGTGCATGTGCAGTAGCAGGATGAACTCGCCGGACAGCGCTGCCAGCAGCGCGATCACCAGCCGGCCCAGCCACATGTGCCGATTGATGATCTCACGCAGCTTGGTGGCCGCCAGGGCGGTGAAACCAAAAGCGAAAGCGTTGAGCCCGACCGGACCGCCGCTGAGCAGGTCAACTACGAAACCGATCAGCAAAGCCGCCAGCCGCGTGTCGTGAGCCGGGGCAATCAGCCCGCATACCAGTACGATTGTGAGCGGCAGGTCGATTTCGACGAACGGCACGTCCAGCAGCCGCCCCAGCGTGGCTTGGAGCAGCACCGCGACCAGCAGCACAGCCAGCAGTTTGGGCCAGTTCACAGGCTTGGCTCCGGATCGGGCTTCGCTTCAGATGGCGCCGGCGGCTGCGTCTCGGGGCGCGGCTCGGGAGACTGCGGCGTCCGGCGCGGAAGTTCGGTAGGTCCGGGCGGGCTGGTGGCGAAGCGCGACATCGGCACTTTGAAGCGTCGCGCGGCACCGGTAATCATCTTGCCGTCCAGACGCTCGTAGCCAAACATGATCTCGATGGTTTTGCCCGACACGTCCACGCCCGGCGGCCAGGTGAAGAAGAAGCCGTAGGCGTAACCCATTTGGGACTGGCGGCGGACGCGGTAGCCCATGGCTTCCTGTTCGCTCAACTCCCAGACATTGACCAGTTTTCGTTCGAGCGTTCCGTCAGGACGGCGATCGAATTCATATACCCAGCACAGCACTGTGCCAGGTACGAACGCGCCCTTTTCGGTGGCGCCGGAATGGAAGTAGACGCTCGAGGTGATTCCGATCACGCGGCCTTCGGTATTCCGCAGCCAGGGATCCTGCGCGAAGAACTGGTAGACGGCCGTTATGTCGTCGCGGGTAGGTACGAGGGTGACGTCCACGTCGGGAGCGGCCTTAGTGCTTGAGGCGCTCCCCCGGGATGGCTTGGCGGGCGGCGGTTGCGGGCCAAACAAGTCAGCAAATAGGGGCTTGGCGCCTGGTTGAGGCGTCTCGCAGGCGCTGGCGCCCAGCAGAAGCAGGAAAGACGCTACCGACGAGAAGAAGAGGCGTTGCTTCGGGGTCATCTAACTCCGTCGTTTCATCAACATACTGGTCGGCACGTTATAGGTATCGAGGTCGTTCGGCGGCGCGGATTCCGGGCGGACCGGGCCGTATTCCTCAGACGCGCGGCCGTTCAGCACCGGCACCTGGGCGGCATCATTGGGGAATGGGCCGAGCAGGCCGCCTTCGCCGGACGGCGCCAGATCTTCCGGGCGCACGCGCAGGCCGCGCATCAGCGGATTGCACTTTATCTCTTCGGGCAGCATGCAGTTCTGATCGCGGGCTTCAACGGATATTTCGTGGAATTCCTCGCGGGTGCGGATGACGCGCGGCGTGAGGATCACGAGCAGTTCGGCGCGGCGCACGTCGTCGTTCTGGAAGCGGAAGAGCGGCCCCAGCAGAGGAATGTCGCCCAGCAGCGGCACCTTCTGCTCGCTCTTGAGATCGCGCGACTGAATCAACCCGCCCAGCACAACCGTTTCGTTATCCTGCACGGTCACCACCGTCTCGGCGATGCGCTGATTGAAAATCGGCGCGGTTACGCCCGGACCGACGGAAATCGTCGAGTCGCTCAAGTCCGAAACTTCCTGGCGGATCTCCATGCGCACGAAGCCGTCCGGATTGATCTGCGGCGTCACTTCGAGCTTGATGCCCACGTCCTGCCGCGAGACCGAGGTCTGGAGCGATCCGCCAATCGTGGTGGCCGAGCCGGTCACGTAGGGAATGCTGTCCGTGATCTCGATCTTGGCTTCCTGGTTATCCATGGCCACGATGTGCGGCCGGCTGAGCACGTTGAGGCTGTTCTCGCTCTGCAACGCGTGCAGGAGGAAGTTGAAGTCGCGGCCGGTGATAGTGAAGGTGAAGCCGCCCAGGCCGGCGCCGGCCGCCCCGACGTCGGTGCCGCCGACGAAGTCGAAGGTAGTGGTATCCGCCGGACCGGCTTTGGCGTATTGCAGATCCTGGAAGGCCCACTCGACGCCCAGCTCAAGCGAGTTGCTGCAGGCGACTTCGACGATGAGAACTTCGATGCTCACCTGGGCCGGCTGCTGGTCGAGCTGCCGGACGATGTCCAGCACTTCCTCTTCCTTGCGCGGGCTGTAGGCGAGGATGATGCGGTTCGATTGCTCGTAGGGGATGGCCCCGATTTCGGCCTCTTGCTTGACCGCGAGCGAGATGTCGTCACCCAACTCCTGAAGCCGGTCCCGCTCGCTGTCGCTGTAGCTCTTAATGGCGTCGGCCAAATCCTTGGCCACCATGTTGCGCGGGGCGTAGACGCGGGTCTTGCGCTCCACCACCGGGCGGCTGTCGAGGTCCAGAACAAGCTGTTCCACGAGGTCCAGATAGCCGCGCGTACCCGCGGCGATTACGGAATTCGTGCGCATGTCAGTGGTGAAGCTGATTTGTTCCTGGCCGCCCACGCTTTCGCCCAGCGAGAGGGCCAGCGTTTCCTGACTTTGACTGCCGCTTCGGCTGCCGCCGCTACTGCCGCCGGTCTTTTGCTGGAAGAGGTCAGTAAGCGTATTGACCATTTGCTCAGCATCGGCGTTGCGCAGCGGGAAGACGCGCACCTTGGCCTGGTTGGGCGGAACGTCGATGGCTTGCACCAAGGCTTCCATCAAGGCCATGCCCTCGGCCGGCGCGGTGATCACGAGTGAGTTCGTGCGCAGATCCGAAACCACGCTGACGTCGCCGCGCAGGGCTTTGAGCGTCTGGATTCCCAGATCCGGGTTTTCGCGCTGGAAGAGCAGCATTACCTGTTTGGCGATCTGCTCCTGGCTGGCGCCGCCGCTGGTGCCGCCACGCCCGCCACCGCTGCCGCCGACGCTGCCGCCGCGCAGCGAGAGAATGCTGGTCAGCAGGTCGCCGGCCGACTGGGCGTCAGCCTGCTCGAGATTGAAGATGCGCACCAGGGTGCCGCCGGCCGGATCGGTCTGATCCAGGGCGCGCACGGAGTTTTCGATTTCCGCCAAGATGGCGGGCGGCGCGAAGGCCACGACCGAGTTGGTGGTCGCGTCGAACGTGACGCTCACGTCGATCTTGCCGCCACCGCTCGAGCTGCCGGAGAGGTTCTTGTACAGATCGCCCACGGTCTTGGAGACTTTGTCGGCCGAACCGTGCCGCATGGGGATAATGCGGATCATGCGCCCCAGTTCGCTAGGACGATCGAGCCAGTTCACCCAGCCCTCCAGCCGGTCCATGTCCTCTTGCGAGGCGGCCAGCAGCAGGCTGTCAGAGATGGGATCGGCGGCGACGTAGATGGGCGTGCCCTTGAGCTTGGAATCCTGCTCTTTGAGGGCCTTGTCGACCATGTCCTTCAGCAGGCCGGCGATGTTGACGGCGCTGTTCAGCTTTACCGGCCGAATGTGGAATACCACGGTCGGGTCGTACTTCTGGTCCAGGTTGTCGATCAGGGTTTCGGCTTCGGCCAGGAAGTCACGCGTGCCGACCAGGAGCAGGCCGTTGCTGCGCACGTCGGCCAAGGCTTCGAGGGAGGCATCGAAGTCCTTGGCCTGCTTGCCTTGGGCATCGGCCTTGCGCTTGAAGAGTTCCTGCAGCATGTTGGCCAGCTTTTCCGCGTCGGCGTATTCCAGCCGGCGATAGCGCATGTCGACCACGCTGTAGCCGTCGAGCGCGTCGAGCTGGGTGGCCATGTCTTCGATCATGTCGAACATTTCGCGTGAGGCGAGCACGACCAGGGAGTTTGAGCGGTCATCGGCCATGAGGATGGCGCTGTCGCGGGCCTCGTTCTGGTCGCCGCCCACGGCCTTGGCCCGGTCCTCCAGCATCTGGCTGAGCTTTTCTTCGAGCTGGGAGGCGGGGTAGCGCTTGAGCTGAATGACGAACGGCTGGCCGACGAATTCGGCCGAGGGGCGATCGAGCTCGGCGATGAGCCCGGCCGCCAGCAACACGGCGTCCTTGCGGCCGACGACGATGACGGTGTTACTGCGCTCGTCGGACTGCACGATGAGGTTGTAAGGCAGGCCTTCGCCGGTCTTGGTGGGCGGAACGGGCGGCATTTCGCCCTTGGCCGGGCTGGCGTCGCCTTCGGTCGGGCGGGCCAGGGCCTTCTTGCCTTCCTTGAAGACCTTTTCGAGAACCTCGCTGACCTGCTTGGCCCCGGCATACTTGAGGGCGATGGCGCGCACCTCGGTGTCAGCGCCGACCGGCAGGGTGTCGAAGGCGGCGACGAGTTCCTTGAGAGCCTCGTTGTTCTTGGGCGAGGAGAAGATGATCAGCGAGTTGGTGCCCTTCTCCGCCACCAGGCGAATGGGGCGTTCCATGTTCAGCTCGATCTGGCGGTCCTCAATGTGCAGCACCACCGTACGGACGTAGGGCTTGCCGGCGGACTTGGAACCGCCGCCGCCCGCGCCCTGAGCAGCCGCCTCCTGTTCGGCCTTAATCATGTCGTTGATGACGTTGGCGACGTCTTCGGCCCGGCCGTTCTTGAGCTGAATCATGAAGCCCTCGGCGGCGACGAAGCTTTCGCCGGGGGGGATTTCGATATCGAGGGTGTGGATGAGTTCCTCGATTTCGTCGAGGTCCTTGGGCGTGCCGATGACGAGGATGCTGTTGCTACGATCGATCGCCTCGATCGAGGGCTGCGACTCCTTGGGAACCTCGCGGATATTGTTGAGCTTTTCGAGAATGGGCGTCAGGCTGGCGACGGCCTCGGAAGCGCGAGCGTGTTGCAGCACGACGTTGCGCGACTTGGGGCCACCGCCTTCCTGCTCGACATCCAACTGCTCGATCAGGGCCGCGATCTGCTCCATGATCGTCTCCGAGGCGGAGACGATCAGCGAATTGCTGCGGGCCTCGGCATTAATGCTGAACTTGTCTCCCGGGCCCGGGCGCGCGGTGGATGTTTCAATGCGGGCCGTGACAGCCTTCTCAATGATGGGCGCCAGGGCAGAGGCTTTGGCGTACTGGAGCTGAAAGACGTTGATGATCGCCGCGGGCGTGCTGACGTCCATCATGGCCAGCACTTGCTCGAGGAAGTCGAGGTCGCCGGCGTCACCGCTGACGATGATGCGCTTGCTGTCCAGCGGCTGGGCGACCACTTCGCCGCGTAGCTCCCCGGTGATACCGGTCAAGTCGGCGCCGGGTTGCGCCTGGGCCGGCGTCTGCTCCTGTTCAAGCAGCAAGGCCGGCGACCCCGCCACTCTGGCCGGCATTTCAGGGGCTGCCGTCGTAGCGGGCCTGCGAGGCGCGGTCCTCTTCGGCTGGTCGTCAGCCGCCGCGGCCGGCTCATCCGGGGGCGCTTGTTCGCTTGCCGTTTGGGCTCTGGATGCACGCGTGCGGCGCGACTGGCCGGCGGCCTTCTCCGT
>JAGPEO010000338.1 GCA_018056925.1 Phycisphaerae bacterium | reverse complement strand
CGCAGCTTCGCGCGCGAAGGCTTGGAGTCGGAGTCTTGCGTGCTGCTCGCGTCCTGCCCGGCCTCCTTCTTCTCCTCGACCGCCGGCCTGATTTCCTCTTCTTCACGCGCCTCGGGCGGCGGCTCCGTGTAAGCCGGCCCGGATTCCATGTTGGCCAGTTCGGCCAGAACGCCGTAGCATAGTCGCAGCACCTTCGCGGCCCCCTCAGCGTCTATGAGCTGCCAGTCATCTTCGGGCCGATGGTACTCCTTGTGGACGCCGGTAAACGCGAACAGCACGGGGATACGCCGGGCTGCGAACGGCGCGTGATCGCTGCCGCCGGCCATCAGACCGCCGGTGCGGCAGTTCAGCCCAACCTGCCCGGCGTACTTCTCAATCAGCCCCGCGAACTCCGCCGCCGTCGGAGCGCCTAACATCGAAAACTTTCCCGAGCCGGCGCGGCCGATCATGTCGAGGTTGATCATGGCGCGGATGTCGTCGAAAGCGACAGTAGGGTGCTCGACAAACTCGCGACTGCCGCACAGACCCAGTTCCTCGCCGTCAAACGCGATGAAGAGCACGTTGCGCCGCAGCTTTGTAGCCTCTGACGCGGCTCGGGCCAACTCGATCACACCCGCCGTGCCGGAAGCATTGTCGTCCGCGCCATTGTGTATCTGGGGCGTCCGGTCGTTGCCATGCATTGAGGGCTGTATGCCCAGATGGTCGTAGTGCGCGCCCACCACGATGGTCTCGCTCGTATCACCGGCGCCGGGCAACAACCCAAGCACGTTTCTCGCGGGCACGCGGTTCGGTTCCAACCCGGTTTCGAGCTTGACGTTCAGCCCCATGTCGCGCGACAGCGGCTTGCGCTGCGTGTCCAAGCTCTGCTGCAGCGTGGTTAGATCCGGCAGCCCCGCCCTGGCGAGCAGCGTGTTCGCCATAGCGCGTGAGATGCTGACCATCGGCAGCGCATAAGTCTGCTCCGAGCTGAAAATATCGAAATCGTATAGCGTATCCTGAGCCGGCTCGCGGTCCGGCGGATTGACTATCAGCAGCGCTTTGGCCCCATTCTGGGCCGCCGACCGCGCTTTGCGCCAGAAGGGCGCGAAGCGCGACGGCGTCTGCCCGCCGAAGTCCGCCTGCGGGTCCGTGGCCCGCGGCTCGTACCGGAAGATCAGCAGGACTTTGCCGCCGGCGTCAAAGCCGGAATAGTCGTCGTAATCGTACATCGGGGCCTGAATGCCATAGCCAGCAAAAGCCAGCGGTCCCTCCACTGCGCCGAACTCGGAGAACGGAAGCGGAATCCAGTCCTCCCGCACACGCCAACTGCGCTCGATCTCTTGCACCTTCAGGCTCGCCAACTCGTCATTGACGCGCTTGCCTACCGTCACTTCGAAGGGTTGGAACCACGAGCCGTCCACGCCGCCGGGTCGCAGGCCGGCCGCCTGGAACTGCTCGGCGATGTACTCTGCCGCCCGCCGGCCGCCTTCGCTGCCGGTTCCGCGACCGCCCAACTCGTCGCCAGCCAAGTATTTGATATGGTTCAAATAGGCGGCAGGCGAAAAAACCGAGTCACGCGTGGGCTCGGCCGGCGCACCCCCGGCATCAGACCGCAGCGTGCCCCAGCAGGTCAAAAGAGCGATAACCAGCGGCGTCAATCGATAGTGGGAATTGTTCATCGGGGTTTACCACGGCCCAGTGGGTCACAGGTTGCTCGTAGTCAGTTTAGCCCGCACCGCAGCGACGAACAACGGAATACGCGGTTGCATGGCCGGCCCCCTGGGATTCGAGATTGGCAATCAGGGCGACGCCGTGGCCCGGTCGGGTACTTCGTCGGCAGCCAGCTCGCGCGTGTCTTCTGGCGGCGCCAGGGCGGCGACATCGCCTGAGTAGCGGCGTTCGAAGGCCGCGATTTCGGACGCCAATGGATCTGCCAGCGCCCGTCCGATAATCTTGGTTCCATCGTTGCAGGCTAAATTCACTTCCAGCAGACGTCTGTGCCAGTCAAGCCAGGACCGCGACACCCGCACCTGGCCCGCGGCGACCTGCGTTTTCCCTCGCAATTGCCCCACTTCCTGAATAAAAAATCCGCGAACGCCGCTCGAACTACTCTGGTCGACAACAAAGTCCTGACCCAGGAAGCCCCGATCCACGTCGGGAGTCGACAGGTACAGATGGAAATCGCGCGGCCCATCCGGAGAGCTAGGAAGCGGAAACGCAAGCAGCCATATCCGCCGACCGCCCGCCGCGGCTTCAAAAGCCCACTTACTCGCGAGCTTCAGCTCTTGTTGCGAAGGCGGGGCGAACGGCTGGTGCAGCACGACTTCTGCTTTTGGCGCGCAGCCGGACAGCGCCTGCAGCAGTCCGGCCAGCACAATCACGGCAGTATTTCGAGCGGCGGAGGCGAACATGCTCATGTCGGCAGCATACGTGGGGTTTTGCGCGAAGGCCAGTGCCTTCAGCGGCTCCGTAAACTGCCGGACGAGTAGACCTCCGATAACCGCGCCGGGCGTGGTAAGCGCATAATCGCCTTGTAAGCCAATTGGCGTTTGGTATACTGCGCTAACGGACAAGGAAGTCTGTCAGGCGTAGGGAAATGCGAAGCCGACATGTCCACGTAAGCGTGAATCTCGATTCAATCCGAGCGGCCGCTGAAGCGATTCGGCTGTCCACAGGTGTGCGTCTGATCGCTGTCATTAAGGCCGACGCATACGGGCTGGGGGCCGTGCCGATTTCGGAGGCCCTGGCGACGGTGGTCGATGAGTTCGCGTACTTCACGATTCATGAAGCACGCGAGGTCGGACGACCGGGCATCATTCTGGGACCACCCGAAGGCGACCCGGCGGAGTACCGCGAGCTGAACTTGCGCCCCTGCGTCACCAATCGCGCCGATGCCGAGCGTTTCGCCGGTATGCCGGTCGCCGTAAAGCTCGACACGGGTATGCAGCGTTTCGGCTGCCGCGCCGAGGACCTCGAAGATCTGCTCAACCGCTGCAGTGCGGAAGACGTCTTCACGCACGCAACGGGCATAAGCTCGGTGCGACTACTGCGCGACGTTTGCCGTTGCAAATCGCAGTGGCTGCACGCCGCTTCGACTTCGCTGCTCGATTGCCCCGAGGCTTGGCTGGACGGCGTGCGCCCGGGACTGGCGTTGTATCGAGGCGCTACGCGGGTGACCTCACGGCTGGTCGTGGTGCGCGAAACCAAAGGCGGCGTGGGTTATACGCGGTTCAACTGCCCGAACGTGGGCGTCATTCTGGCCGGGTACTGCCACAACCTGCAGAAAGCGCCGGTAGTCATCAACGGGCGCCGCCAGCAACTGCTCGAAATCGGCATGAATACGTCATTCGTATCGGTCGATCCGCGCGATCGCGTGGGTGATGAGGTCGTCTTGCTCGGGGAGGAGCTGGGCGAAGCGGAGCTGGCGGCGCACTTCGGCTGCCGCGAGCACGAAATCCTCTGCCGTTATGGGTCGATGGGGCCGCGCAGCTACGTCAAGAACGGCGTCAGTGCTGTCACGGTCGCGACACCGGCACTTACGCAGGATGCTGCCGATACCAGTCGATCGAGCGTGCCAGACCCTCGGAGAACTTGATCAGCGGCTTGTAGCCTATGACGCGCTCGGCCGCGGCCAGGTCGGCCAGACTGTGGCGCACGTCACCTACACGCGGGGCCTGGTAATCGGCGGTGATGTTCGTTCCCAGGGCCTGGTTGATCAGGCGGATGATCTCGTTAAGCGTGACGCGCTCGCCGCAGGCGATGTTCACTACTTCGCCGCTAACCCGCGGCGCATCCAGCCCCAACAGGTTTGCCGATACCACGTTGTCCACGTAACAAAAATCGCGCGATTGCTCGCCGTCGCCGTACACCACCGGCCGCTCACCACGCACCATGCGCGTCACAAATGCGGGTATCACGGCCGCGTACTGGCTCTGCGGATCCTGGCGCGGACCGAAAACGTTGAAATAGCGCAGCGACACGGTCTCCAGACCGTAACAGGTCGTGAAGCACGCGCAGTAATGCTCAGCCGCCAGTTTGCTGACCGCGTACGGGCTGAGCGGCTGCGGGGTCATGTCCTCGCGCTTGGGCAGCACGGGCGTGTCGCCGTAGGCCGAGCTGCTGGCCGAGTAGACGAA
>JAGPEO010000030.1:15610-18363 GCA_018056925.1 Phycisphaerae bacterium | reverse complement strand
GCGCGCCGCGAGCGGCATTGCGCGCCGCGAGCGGCATTCGTGAACGGCGACTTTGTTGCGAGCGTGTTAGGACTAACAGCATGGGCCTGCTCAAACGAGTTGTGAGCGAGTTTTTCAAAGACGACGCCATGACGCACGCGGCCGCCTTGGCTTACTACGGCGCGCTGTCACTGGCGCCGCTCGTGCTCATTCTTCTCTGGATCGCCAGCTTCGTCGGCCCGACCGCCGAAAAAACCCTGGTCGACCAGGCCGTCACGGCCATGGGCGAACAGGCCGGTTCGAGCATTCAACAGGTCATCGGCGGCGCCCGCGCCCGGCCCACCCTGGCCAATATTTCAGGGGCCGTCGGCTTGGGCGTGTTACTCTTTTCGGCCGCCAGCGTTTTTGTGCAGCTTCAACACGCGCTCAACCGGATTTGGGACGTGAAACCGCGGCCCGACGCCGGAATCTGGAACACCGTCCGCAAACGCCTGCTCTCGTTCGCCGTCGTGTTGCTCATGGGGCTGCTGCTGATGGCCTCGCTTGTCTTGGGTTTCGTTCTTTCGGCCGGGCTGAAAGCCTTCGGCGAAAGCGCCACGCTGCTGCGGCTGCTCAACGAGGCCGTAATCTTCGTCGTTCTAACGGCGTTCCTGGCGCTTGTATTCAAATACCTGCCCGACGTGAAAATTTCCTGGCGCGACGTGTGGCTGGGTGCGGCCGTTACGGCCGTGTTGCTGAGCGTGGGCAAGCTCCTGATCGGCCTGTACCTGGGGCGCAGCGGCGTCGCCTCCGGCTACGGCGCGGCCGGATCAATCGTGCTGCTGCTGGTGTGGGCTTATTACTCGGGAATTATTCTGCTGTTCGGAGCGGAGTTCACGCAGGTGTGGGCAGGACGCTCGGGCCGGCGGATCGTGCCGGACGAGCACGCCCAGAGTGCGCAGGCGGACGCCGGCGCCCCGCAGGTGGCTGCGGCCGAGCGTCCTGCCCGGCCGACCCCGGCGGCGCCCGCTCCCGAGCCGGTGAGAGCGACAGCCAGCAGCAAGGAACCCGAGCGTGAGTCCAGGGCGGTGCCTGCTCCCGAGCCGGTGAGAGCGACAGCCCAGCAGGCAGGCCTGCCGGCGCGGCGAACCGCGGCTCGAGCCGGTCCGGAATTCGAGTGGCCGAAGGTGGATTACGAATTGATTCGCCGGCTGCTGGTGGGAATCGTCGTACCGCTTGTGATTGCGGGCCTGGCGCGTTTTATTGGTGGGTCAGGCGACCCCGAGCGCCGCTACCCGGGGCAAAAATGAGGCCGGTGGAGGGCCCTGTCGGAGCAAGTCCCATCCACCGGCCCAGTCGGTGCACCACTCTTCGTTCGAGGGGAGCCTAGTGATGCACACATAAAAGGGAGGACCGGCGATTGACCGATCCTCCCTATCAGCTAGCACACTTGTGGAAGCGGTGCGCTGACGCAGGCTCGGATGCCCGATCTTTCCAACTCTCCGGCTCCCAGGAAAATTGGGACGACCTTACCGTGTTCGGACCTCGCCGCCGGGCTTCCAATCGGCAGGCGGGTCAATCACTGGCTACTTTCCGCTCGCTGGCTCCCAAAGCGGCGGAATATGCTCCTCGACTCCTCACGCACCGACCAAAGTTTCCACAAGCAATGGATGTTACGAACCCGTTGCGCGGAATTTCCACCTTCGCGCCCATAAAATCTTGAGGCGGGCTTAACTCACGTTCAGATCGCGAGTTGCGAGCACGTGAACCGGTCGGCAGGCCGAAAAAATATCCCGGAGCTTCAATTTATAGGACAATTAACGGCCGGCCTGCCGAAATCGTCCTAGAAGCCGGTGCATCCCGATCCGATTCCGAGCCGGCCGGCGAAAGGCCGGCGAGGACGGAGCGCATCGCCAAAAGGGCGAAGCGGCGTTATATTGCGATGCTCGGCACAACGTGCCGGCCGCGAGGAGCGACGGGCTGGAAGGGCCGGCTTGGCACTCGCGCATGACGGTGTTTTGCGGCATTTTTTGGGATTTAGGAGCCGGTCTAGATGATCAAAGCTAGCGAACTGCGGAAAGGGAAGCTCGTTTCGTACAACAATGACCTTTATACGGTTCATTCCATGCAGCATGTGGCCAAGGGCAATTGGCGCAGCTACATCCAAGCGCGTTTGAAGAACATCAAGACCGGGCAGGTTATCGATGCGCGCTTTAATACGGACGAGGTGCTCGAGACGCCCTTCGTCGAGAACAAGCCGTTTGAGTACCTGTACCGCGACGGCGACGACTTCGTTCTGATGGATCAGGGCAATTACGACCAGATCCACGTATCGAAGGACGTGATGGGTGATGCGGAGCTGTACCTGAAGGGCAACGAGGTCGTCGTGTGCACGATCATCGACGACAAGATCGTCGGCGTGGAACTGCCGAACGTGGTCGAATTGGCCGTGGTCGACACCACCCCGCCAATAAAGGGCGCGACGGTCACGAATCAGAACAAGGACGCCGAGCTCGAAACCGGCCTGAGGGTCAAGGTCCCGCCTTTCATCGAAAACGGCGAGGTGCTGCGAATCGACACGCGCACGGGCGAGTACATTGAGCGCGCGAAGGGCAAATAGGGACTCGCGAGGGGTGGGAAGGTGGGCAGGAACGTTCGAACGTCTGAGGCGCGAACCGTTCCCGCTTTTCCACCTTCCTCCCACTTTTCCACGCACGTGAGAACTGTATGAACTGGCTTCTCTCGGTCGGCGACACTGACATCCTGCGCGACGCGGTCAGCCCGATGGCCGTCTT
>JAGPEO010000030.1:0-15510 GCA_018056925.1 Phycisphaerae bacterium | reverse complement strand
AATTACTTGAAGGTGCTCCAGGGCCTGAAGGTCCACATGGTCACCGTCAACGATTACTTGGTGAAGCGCGACGCTGACTTTTGCCGGCCTATTTTCGACCTGCTGGGCGTCACCGTCGGGTACATCACGTCCGACATGGAAACCTACGGCGCTGAGGCCGAAGTCCGCCGCGAGGCCTACAACTGCGACATCACTTACGGTACGAACAGCGAATTCGGGTTCGACTATCTCCGCGACAACATGAAGCACAGCGCCCGCGATCAGATGCAGGGCCGCCAGGACTACGTGGTCGTGGACGAGGTCGACTCGATTCTGATCGACGAGGCTCGCACGCCGCTGATCATTTCCGGACCGGCCCACGACGACGTCAGCAACTATCGCGTCGCCGACAACATCGCCCGCATGCTGATCGCCAAGCAACAGGCGGCCAACCGGGAAACGGCCCGGCGGCTGAACGACCTCGAACAGAACCCTCCGCCGGAGGCGCGGAACAACCCGAAATTTTACGACGGCATCAAGAAATTCCGGGCCGACCCGCTGTGGCTGTCGAGCGAGGAGGCCGAAGCGATCGGCCATATGCAGTACTTCGTGGTCGAGCTGGATCGCAAAAGCGCCCACATGACCGAGCACGGCGCCAAGGCGGCTCAGGCCGAGCTCGCGATCGGCACGTTCTACGACACGAAGAACATGAACTGGCCGCATTACATCGACAACGCCCTGCGCGCCCACCTGGCGTATCAGAAGGACAAGGAATACGTCGCGGTCGACGACCAGATCATCATCGTGGACGAATTCACCGGGCGCATGATGCACGGCCGGCAATGGTCGGACGGTCTGCACCAGGCGGTCGAGGCCAAGGAAAAGGTCACGATCAAGCAGGAGACGCAGACGCTCGCCACGATCACGCTGCAGAACCTGTTCAAGATGTACCGGCAGCTTGCGGGGATGACCGGCACCGCGATGACCGAAGCCGACGAGTTCATGAAGATTTACAAGCTCGAGGTCATCGCCATCCCGACCAACCAGCCGGTGCGCCGCATCGATTACAACGACAAGATTTACAAGACCCGCGGCAGCAAGCTGGACGCGTTGGTCGAGGAGATTCGCGCCTACAGCCAGAAGGGTTACCCGGCCGACGCGTACTCGCTTCTGGACATGTTGAAGATGGCCCGCCGCACGCTGGTGAGCTTGCGTGACGCGAACGGCAATGGGCAGGCCCCGGAAGAGGCGCGCGTGGGCCAGGCGGCATCCTTACCCGGCCTCGAGCGCATTGACGAGCAGATTCGAATCGCAGATGAGGCGATCCGCGCCTTCGGCAATGGCGAGGGCGACGAAGCGGCTCTTTATGCCGGCCTCGAAGAGGGCTACCGCAAGCTGATGGGGCAAAACGTCGGCGGACGCCCGGTGCTGGTGGGCACGACCAGCGTCGAAGCCTCCGAAGAACTGAGCCAACTGCTGAGCCGGCGCTACGGCATCGAGCACGAGGTGCTCAACGCGCGGCACCACGCCCGCGAGGCAGAGATCGTGGCCAAAGCCGGCCAGCAGCACGAAGTGGTGCGCGGCAAGAAAAAGGAAATGCACGGGAACGTCACGATCGCCACCAACATGGCCGGCCGCGGCACCGACATCGTCCTCGGCCCGGGGGTGGCGGCCATCGGCGGTCTGCACGTCGTGGGCACCGAACGCCACGAATCGCGCCGCATCGATAACCAGCTTCGCGGCCGTTGCGGCCGCCAGGGCGACCCCGGCAGCTCGCGCTTCTTTCTCTCGATGGAGGATGAGCTGCTGCGCCTCTTCATGGGCGAGTGGATGCTCAAGATGCTCAACATGCTGGGGTTCGAGGAGGGCATGGCGATCGACGACCGCCGCATCTCCAAGGGCATCGAGCGGGCCCAAAAGAAGGTCGAAGAGCGCAACTTCGGCATCCGCAAGAACCTGCTCGAATACGACGAGGTGATGGACTTCCAGCGCAAGTCGTTCTACTCCATGCGGCAGCAGGTGGTCGAGGGCCGCGGACTCTCGGAGATGATCTGGCGGATGATCGACGAGTCGGTCGCCGACGCGATCGATCGTTTCTATGACCCGCAATACCCGGCGATCTGCGCGGCGGAGTGGGTCGGCCAGAATCTGAACGTGCCGATCGAGGCGGACAAGCTCGACCCAGGCGACGGCGTTGAAGAACTCAGCAAGACCGTTCGCGATCTGGCCGCTTACGAAGTGCGCGGCACGATTCAACGCACTTTTGGCGAGTACGTTGATACAGACGTTGATCCGGAAGAGTGGGACGTGCGCGGCCTGGCGAGCTGGGCGGCGCAGTTCGGCTTGAATCTGACACAGAACCAGATTCGCAAGGCGCAGCCCGACGAACTGCTTGAACAGCTTATCGAGGCCGCCCAGAAACGCATCGAAGAAGCCGACCTGTCCGGCCTGGAGCCCTACTGCGACAGCCAATTCGCCAAGGCGCGGCTGGTTCGTTGGGCGCAGGAGAAGTTCGGCGTCGAGGTGCCGCTGGAAGACTTGGCGACCGCCAACCGCGAGGACGCCGAGCAGATTTTCCGCGAGAAGATGCGGGCCGCCTACAAGATTCGCGAGATCGAGTACCCGGTCGACGCGGTGCTGCAGTTCGCCCTGCACGCTGGGGGGCAGAACGTTAACGAGGTTTACACGCGCATCGCGAACTGGGTCAACCGCAAGTATGGCCTCAATTGGACATACGAGCACCTCGCCGGCAAGAGTCCACAGCAGATCTTTCAGGAGCTGCGGGCGATCAACGAGGATTATCTCACCAACGGCAAACTCGACCGTGAAATCGATCAGGCCCTGGCGAAGTACTCCGGCGACGCCCTGGTGCAGTGGGCCCAGCAGCGTTTTGGCTCCGCGGTGGACAGCCAGCCCATCGAAGCGGGCGATGCGGCCTCGCCGGAATCCGCGGCGCGCGTGCGCGAGCAGTTGCAGCACTGCGCCTACGAAATGCTGCGTTGGGAGCTGACGCAGCTCGAACGGCATGTGCTGCTGTCCACCTTTGATTCGCTGTGGAAAGACCACATGTACTCGATGGACCTGCTGCGGCACGGCATCGGCCTGCGTGGCTACGCCGAGCGCGATCCGAAGATCGAGTACAAGCGCGAAGGCACGCGCATGTTCAACGAGATGATGGTGAACATCCGCGAGCGCGTCACCGACCTGATCTTCAAGGTCCAGATCGCCATGCGCCCGGACGAAGGCGCCGGCGCGCGTGTCGCGGCGGCCGGCGGCGGCCTGGCCTACTCAAACCTCCAGACCACCAAGGCCGACGCCACCGGCGCCGGTTTCGCCAGTGCGGCGGCCGACCAGGACGCGGCCATGCAGAAGCAAGGCGAAGCGGCCAAACCGCAAACCATCCGCCGCGAGACCCCACGCGTCGGCCGCAACGAGCCGTGCCCCTGCGGCAGCGGCAAGAAGTACAAGCAGTGCTGCGGCAAAGCGCGCTAGCTGCATTGCCCGTCTCCGCGCGAGATTGACTCCGGGCGTGACGGCTCGGCGTTGCCCGCCAGCAGGCGTCCTGCCCATCAGCGCGAGCAGTGCGCTTCTCACCACTCCCACCTTCCCACTTTCCCACCTTCCCACTGGTTATTAGTTCTTAGTTGTTAGTCCTGCTCTATGGCCGCCATCCTGCGCGCACGCCCGCTGCAGCCAGACAAAGTCGGCCAGGTCCACATCAATGTCGTTCTGGAAATCGGACGCCCCGCAGCCTGCTTCGAAAGTAACGCCCGGCCCGCTCATACACTCGGCGAAAGCCTCGAAATCGGCGAAGCTGACCGGGCGCTGGTACTCGTGGGCACCCATATCGACCAGCGGGGGCGTACCGCTGCCGGTGTCAGCGGTTGCCGGATCATCGCTGAAACGCAGTTGCCCCAGCACGTCGAACGGGATCGGCTCCGTAGTGTTGCCATCGCCGTCGAGGTCCAACACGTCGGCGGGGACGGCGCTGTTCTTGCCGGCGTCGATGCAGGGCGAACCCGCGGCGAGCCGGTAATCACCCGCGGCGGCATCGACGAAGCACGGGTCGGCATTCTTGTTTCCGACGCCGCTGAAGCCGCCTTGAACGTCGCAATATGTCACCGATACGGTTGAAGAAGTCCGGTAAATCTGATCCCCCGAGTTGGCCCAGATAATTGAGTTAACCAGCGTGCCTCGAGAATACGAGAACGCTAAGCCACCGCCGTACTCGCCGGCCGAATTGCCCACGATCGTGCAGTTGGTCAGAACCGGACGCGCGTCGCTCCCGGCGTACAGGCCGCCACCCGAAGCCGCCGCCGAATTGTCGACGAGGACACAGTTTACCAGTCGTGGTTCAGCAAACCTCGCGTAAACCCCCGCGCCCGATCGGCCAGTGGTGCTACTGACTATCCAGCAATTGAGCAAAGTCGGACTGGAGTATTCGCAATGAACGGCGCCACCGTCATAATCGTCGTGCGCATTGCGAATTGTCACGCCTTCGAGTACCGAATCCGGGCCTTCAGCGTTGCGGAAATAGAACCCCTGCGCCGCGCCGCCACAATCGATAATGCAGGTCGCGGGGTTGCCGCTGGCGGAGCGCACGGTGATCGCCTTGCCGCCAAAGTCGAGCTCCCTGTTTCCGTCGCCGGTGTACACGCCGTCGTCCAGCATCACCACGTCACCGGGCGTCGCTGCGAGAATCGCTGCTTCGATCGTAGGATAATCTGCGGGAACGCGCAACGCGCCGCTCACGTGCAGGACCACGAGTAGGGGAATGTGCGGGCGGCAGGCCAGGGGCGCGTCAACCCAGAGTGTGGCGATATACGTGCCTCGAGCGCGGTCGCCGGCGTCCGCCGTCAGTGTCACAGTGTCGATCTGGCCGGCGGACTCGCCCGCCGCGGGATCTGCCGTCAGCCAATCGGCGTCGCAGTGTACCTGCCATGCCAGGGTGTCCGGGCCGCTGTTGCGAATCTGTATGGTTTGCGACCCGCTCTGCCCAGGCGCTATCGTGAAGCGCAACAACGCAGGAGCGACCGCCAAGCTGGGCGCTCCCGGGACGAATTCATAGGCCCCCATATCCGCCGACGCCAGTCCATCGCCGTCACCGTCCAACGGACGCGGATTGCCGTCGAAATCCTCAGCCGGCAGACCAGCCGCGGGGGTGTCCGTGCCGCGATCTATACATGGCGAGGTGGCCAAGAGGTGGCCGTCGTATTCCAATGCCAGCTTGGGGTCTGCGTTGATGTTTCCCGTCCCGGGCCAGCCGCCTTGTACGTCGGAGTAGGTCACGATCGGGTTGCCACCATAAGGAGCGGATATCTGGCCACCAGCGTTGCTCCAGACGATACAGTTGGTTAGAATCGGATTAGCGGACGCGCCGCCACAGTAAATACCGCCGCCATTTTCAGAAGCCGCATTGCCGACAACCGTGCAGTTGGTCAGTGTGGGGCTGGACGAGAAACAAGCCAATCCAGCGCCAGAGTGGGCCGAGTTTGAGAGCAGAATACAGTTGTCGAGCGTCGGATTAGACTCGTGGAGCTCGAGCCCGCCGCCCATGTCGGCTGCCGTATTCCTGCCGATCAGCGTGTTTAGCAGGGCTGGGTTGCACCGTGAAGAGGAGATACCCGCGCCGTATTGCGCCCTGTTGTCCGTCACCGCACAATTGTTCAAAGTCGCGTCAGAATAACTGAGATAAAGCCCGCCACCGTGCTGGTAAGAGGCGGTGTTGAACGAAAATGTGCACGCATCGAAGATCGGAGTTGATTCGTAGCAATACACAGCGCCCCCGGTCCGGCCCGCGGTGTTGTCAACAAAGGTGCAAGCCGTCATCGTGCCGTGTGATCGGTCGAAGTCGATGGCGCCGCCAGAGCTCTCGGTCGTGTTGCCGACGAGGGTGCACTGGGCGAGTACCGCGGAACTCTGTTCGCAGTTCAATGCACCGCCACCGTAGCTGGCCCTGTTGCCGGTCAGCGTGCAATCAGTCAGCGTCACGGAGCTGTCTCTGCTGTACACGGCGCCGCCGCTGCCCCTGGCCAGGTTAGCGCTAAGCTCACAATCCGTCAGGGTCGCACTGGAGGAAGCCGAGAGGTACAGACCGGCCCCGTAATTCCCTTGGTTCCGGCAGATCGAGCAGTTGTCCAGCATTACGATTGAGGCGCTGGAGTATATCGCGCCACCGTAGGTGTAATTGTTCTCTGTGAACGTGCAATGGCTGAGGGTGATGCTGGATTCCCATAACCCGACCCCGCCACCGAAGTCGGCGGTGTTGCCCGAGAGCGTACAGTCGACCAGCGTCGGACTGGCGTTTTCGCAGTACAGCCCGCCGCCTTGGTGCAGGCTGACGTTCCCCTTGAACCGGCAGCCGATCAGCGTCGGAGCGGCGTCCCGGCAGTACATGCCGCCACCCTGGAGCTCGGCCGCGTTGCTGATAATGACGCAGTCGATCAGCGTCGGGCTGGCATTCTCGCAGTAGATGCCTCCGCCATACTCGCCCGCGCCCTCCACGATCATCAGGTCCCGGACAACCGCATCCGACGTCTCGCCGCTATGGAAGTAAAAGCCCCGCCCGGCGCCCCGGCAATAAATAATGCACAACGCAGGATCGCCGCTGGCTGAGCGAACCGTGATGGCCTTTCCGCCGAGATCAAGGTCCGTGTTGCCAGGACCGATGTACACGCCATCGGCGAGCACGACTTCATCGCCCGGGAGCGCGGCTTCGATAGCCTCCTGAATCGTCGCGTACTGGCTCGGCACCAGCAACGTATCCGCCACGGCGCCCGGCAGGACGCTCACGCATACAACTGACCAAATGCAGACCCAACCCGCAGTACCGAGCTTCATTATCCACCTCCGCGATAGTGCGTGCGACCAAACCACCGAAGAATCGGGCGGCACCTGACGACAGCCACAGTATAGCACGCGGCACACCCGGCCAAAAATCAAAATCACCCGGCGACCTGAGCAACCACGCGCCCCCGCCGGCGCCGAAATTATCGCCCACAACCTGCAAGCGACCGCTCCGGCGCTATTCCGGCAGCAGAGAATTTTTCGTATCATCGGATCGATGCCTTTGCCTGCCTTAGCTGATCTGACGGCCAAGCGCCGCGGATTCCCCCGCCAGCGCCATCCCTTGCTGCCCTTTGGGATCGCCATCGCCGCAGCCCTGCCAGGCACCGTCCTACGCTTGGCCGGCGTGCCGCTCGACCCGGCCCTGGCGGCCGCGACTTCCGGAGCCGCGATTGTCGGCGCGTCGTTCCTGCTGTTGTGGGCCTGTGACGCGGCCCAAGCCGACGTGTCGCAGGCCCTGGCCCTGGCCGTCGTGGCCGTGCTCACGGTCCTGCCGGAGTACGCCGTTGATATGTACTTCACGTGGCAGGCCGGCCAACACGAGGGCACCGCGTACGCGCAATACGCGGTCGCGAACATGACCGGCGCGAACCGGCTGCTGATCGGCGTCGCCTGGGGACTGGTCGCAGCGCTCTACTGGTGGCGCTTCCGCCGAGCCGTGCGCATCGGTCACGAGCGTTGCACCGAGTTGCTCTTCCTCGGGCTGGCCACCGCGTACGCTTTCGTCATACCCATCAAGGGCACGCTGGCCTGGTACGACGGCCTCGTCTTTCTCGGCATCTACGTCTGGTACATCGTGCTTGCCAGCCGCCGACCGTGCGTCGAGTCCGAGGCGGTTGGGCCGGCCGAAATGCTGATCCGGCTGCCGCGAAGGCAACGAAGAGCCGCGACCGCGGTGCTGTTTCTGGTCGCGGGCGCCGTGATCCTGGCGAACGCCAAGCCGTTTTGCGAAGGTCTGATCGGCACGGGACGCCTGCTGCGGATAAACGAGTTCGTGCTGGTGCAATGGCTGGCCCCAATTGCCTCCGAGGCTCCCGAGTTCATCGTCGCCCTGATGTTCGCCTGGCGCGGCCAGGCGGCCATGGCGCTGGGCACCCTGCTCTCAGCCAAAATTAATCAATGGACGTTGCTGGTAGGCATGATTCCCGGCGTGTACGCACTCTCGCACGGCACGTTGGAGCACCCGATCCCCATGAATGGGCTGCAGATGCAGGAAATTCTGCTCACCGCGGCGCAGTCGCTGCTGGCGGTCATGTTGCTGGCCTCACTGCGATTGTCGGTCTCGGGCGGCGTGCTGCTGTTCGCGTTGTTCGTAGGCCAACTGACCTTGCCAGGCGTGGTCGCAGCCCATCCGGCCGCCGCCTTCGGCCTCCGCCCGGAGCACATCCACGCCATTTTCTCGGCCTTCTACATCATGGCCGCGGTGACGCTGCTGCTTGAAAATCCCGGTAAGCTCAGAACGTTGAGCCGCGGCCTGAGTTTGGAAAACGACGAGTTGCCGACGCTTGAACCAGCCGGTCTCGCAAGTGAAGACACGGAAGCAGACTTGGCCTGCGGAATCCCGGCATCGGCGATGGAGCCCAGAACGCCTCAATGCCTGGAATGCCGCTGGCGCCGCTTCGGCCTGCGAGCATTGCGCTCCAAACTGCAAGCAGCGCGCGCCCGGTAAATGCAAAGCCCCGCGCTGCCGTGAGCAGCCGGAGTTCGTGGCAGGTGTCGGGCGACTGTCGCTGGCATGCCCGCGCTTGGCGCTTGGGCATGGCACCCGATGCCCCCTGGGCTATGTTCAGTCGTCCCTACGGGACCAGCCTCAGGCGAGCTGGGGCAAGTCCCGAAGGGACGACTTAGCGTTCCTCAACGCCTGGGCGCAGCGCTTCAGGCCGTCTTCACAGGGATGCGTTTGGCCTGGGCCTGCGGCTGTTTTTCCAGTGTTATGTGCACCACGCCGTTGCGGTACTGCGCGTCCACCTTGTCGGGGTCGACCGAAGTCGGGAGCTGGAAGGTGCGCTGGAAGCTGCCGAATTCACGTTCGACGTAGTGATAATCCTGGCGCTCTTCCTCGCGCTCCTGCTTCTTCTCGCCGCGCACCGTCAGCATGCCGCCCGCCACGCTGATTTCGACATCCTTTGGGTCTATCCCGGGCAACTCCATGCTGATCTTGACGTGCTTGTCGGTTTCGGCCAGGTCGGTCCGCGGTGTGGCCAGGCCTTCCATGAATCCCCAGGGTTCGCCAAGGAAGCGATTGAACAGGTTGTCCATCTCAGTGCGAAAGCGGGTCAGACCACTGTCGCGCCGGGACAACGGGGACAACTCACGCCGGCTTCGTCTAGGTAGCAGGTTCATATTGTTACCTCCAATCGCATACCCAACTGCCGCAAGACGGCGTCAGGCTTTGACCGAAATTTTTCGCGGCATCACTTCCGGCGTCTTGGGCAAGTGCAGCGTCAAGACACCGTCGTGCAACTCGGCTTCGATCTTGTTAGCGTCGATCCCTTCGCCGATTTCGAAGCGGCGGCTGAAATCGCCGACCTCATATTCCTCGAGCAGATAGTCCTCGTCGCCCTTGCGGCGCGGCTCGACGCGTCCGTAGATCGTCAGTACGCCGGCCTCATAATTAATGTCCATGCCGTCGGGCTTGACGCCGGGCATGTCGGCCAGCAGCAAAATTTCGTTGTTCGTCTCGATGATATCGACGGCGGGGATGAACATCGGACCGCTGCGAATCTGCTCGGCCTCGCCCCGCTGGGCTTCGCGCTTCTGTAGCGTGGTATCCACCATGTTTCTGCTCCTTTTCTACATGACCATCGTTCCAAATGGCCATCGTTCTAGGACTTCAGCATAATCTTGCGCGGCTTGGCCGCCTCGACCTTGGGCAAGCGGACCGACAGTACGCCATCCTTTAGCTCTGCGGCCACCTTGTCCTCATCAACCTCGACCGGAAGCGTGATGACGCGGCTGAACTCGCCGCTCGGGCGCTCCTGGCGATGCCTGGTCTGCCCGTCGCCGGCGGCCGGCTGCCAGCGGCCCTTGATGGTTAACTCGTTGCCGAGAGCGAAGATTTCCAGGTCTTCCTTCTTTACTCCGGGCAATTCCGCCTCAACGTGCAGTTCTTCCCCCACGTCGCAAATGTTCACCAGTGGGTAAGCCGCTGTCATCAGCGGCGCACGCCAGCGTCCGAATCCGAACTCATCGAAAAGTTGATCCAACTGGCGTCGCAACTCCGTAAAAGGCGTTAGCGAGTAGGGAGCCACCATGCGATTTCTCCTTTATCCGTGCCGTTGTTCGTGCAGTACTTTCATTTCCAACCGGCCTAATGCAACGACCGTGCCAACACCGGCCACGCCCATAAAACCCGGCAAAAACAAAGGTTACGAAGCTTTATGGGCATTTTCGCCCGCCCGCGAGCCCGCCAATTTGACAGCCGTCTGCAAGGAACGGCACCCGCGCACAAACTACGCCGCGCGACTGAAGTGCCCGTGAATAAGGTATTACCAAACTGTAACCAGCGCCCCGACCGCGCGCCGCGCTTCTCCGCAGCGCATTCCGGATACTTGACTCTACTTATCATGCCCAAAAAATCCTGATGGCCGAGACAAGCGCCAGGCGAACTGGCCGGACCTCTAACAGGACGACTCTCCATGGCTGTCGGCACTCGAACGGGACGCAATCACCTGTCACACGCTACCTCCCCTTATTTGCTGCAACACGCCAGTAATCCGGTCGAGTGGTACGAATGGCGCCGTGAGGCGCTGCACCGGGCGCGCACTGAGCGCAAGCCCATCTTCCTAAGCATCGGCTACTCCGCCTGTCACTGGTGTCACGTGATGGCCCGCGAGAGCTTCGAGGATGAAGCCACCGCGGAGGTGATGAACGAAAACTTCGTCAACATCAAGGTCGATCGCGAAGAACGGCCGGACCTGGACGCCATCTATATGCAGGCGACGATGATCCTTAATCGCGGCCAGGGCGGCTGGCCGATGAGCGTCTGGCTTACGCCCGACCTGCGGCCGTTCTTCGCCGGGACGTACTTCCCGCCGCAGCCGGCCTTTGGGCGGCCTGGTTTTCGCGATCTGTGCCGGCGAATTGGCGAGCTTTGGAAGACGCGGCGCGACGACCTGCTGGCCGAGGCGGACCGGCTGACCGAGGCCGTGATTCAATCGCTCGAGCCCGGCCGTCACGGGGCGGCGGCGCTCACACAGGAGGGGATCGACCGCGCCGCCCAAGCGGTGGCCGGCGGATTTGACCGGCAGCGCGGCGGGATGCTCAACAACGGCACGATCAAGTTTCCGCCCAGTTTGGCCCTCGACTTGTTCTTGCGGCTGGTACACCGGCACGGCCCGGACGCCGCGCAATCGCGTGAGCTATTAGCGCTGGTGAACCTGACGCTCGACCACATGGCCCGCGGCGGCATCTTCGACCAGCTTGGCGGCGGCATCCACCGCTACAGCACTGACCCGGCCTGGCACGTTCCGCACTTCGAAAAGATGCTCTATGACCAGGCGCTTGTCAGCCGCGTTTTCGTCGATGCGCACCTGGTCACGAAGAATCCGCTGTACCGCCGCGTTGCCTGCGAGCTGTTCGATTTCGTGTTGGGCGAGCTGCAAGCCCCGGGCGGCGGCTTCTACAGTGCGCGCGACGCTGATAGCGAGGGCGTGGAGGGTAAGTACTACGTTTGGACCAAGGCCGAAATTCTAGCCAGCCTGGGCCCAGAAGAGGGGGAGCTTTTCTGCGATTACTACGGCGTTACCGCGGAAGGCAACTGGCGCGACCCGCATGCGCCCGGCGAGGCAAAGAACGTGCTGCACGTCCCGCGCAGCCTGGAGGAATTCGCGCGGAACCGCGGCGCCGATCCGGCTGAATTGGAACCGCGGCTGGCGGCGGCGCGGCGGAAGCTGCTGGCGGTGCGATCCGGGCGCGTGCCGCCGGCGCTGGACGACAAGATTCTGGTCGAATGGAACGCTCTGATGATCGCCAGCCTGGCGCGCGGCGGGGCGGCCTTGTCAGAGCGCAAATGCGTCGATGCGGCCATCGGCGGCGCCCAGTTCATCCTCGATCATCAGTGCCGCGATGGCCGGCTGCAGCGCGTGTTCCGCGACGGGCGAACGGGCGAAATCGCCTTCCTTAGCGACTACGCCGCCTTCATCGAGGCCTTGCTGGAGCTGTACGAGGCGACCTTCGACAAGCGCTGGCTCGAGCAGGCACTGGAGCTTAACCGCACGGTCATCGAGCAGTTCGGCGACCGCCGCGCGGGTGGTTTCTTCCTCGCGCCAAGCAATCACGAGCCGCGGATCGCACGCTTCAAAGACGCACGCGACGGGGCCACACCCGCGGGCAACTCGATGCAACTGATGAACCTGTTGCGGCTGAGCGCGATAACCGGCGACCGGTCGCTTCGCCATTGGGCGGATCAGACCATGAGTTGCTTCGCCGCCGACGTGCTCCAGTTTCCCACCGCCGGCGCGCGTTTCCTGGCGGCGGCCGAATTCGCGCTGACTGGGCCGGTGGAAGTGACGGTCGTCGGTGACCAGTCGTCCGACGGCGCGCAGCAGCTATGGCGCCATATTCACAGCCGGTACCTGCCGAATCGCGTCCTGCTGCACGCGGATCCCGCGCATCCGCAACGCAACATCGCCGCGCCCGCGTTGCAGGAGAAGCGCCCGGTGGACGGAAGTCCAGCCGTTTACGTCTGTCGCGATCAAACCTGTTTCCCACCGGCCACGACGGTTGGCCAGTTGGACGAATTGCTCGTGCGCTAGTCCTGCGTCCGCAAGCCCGCGCAGGCGGCCGCCTGTTCTAGCGCTGGTACGTTCCCACCAATTCGCCTTCGGCGATCACGTGCGGCTTGATCTGCTTCAACAGCTCGTCTTTGGTTAACCCCGGCTGAAGCTTCAGTTCCGCGTCCAGCGCATAAAGCTTGAAATAGTAGCGATGGACTCCGTGGCCGGGTGGCGGCATCGCCCCATTGTAGCCCACCTTGTTCCAGGTGTTCTTGCCTTGGACAGCGGGCAGGTTCGGAAGGCGAAGCTCGTTCGGCAGGCCTTCCGGCAAGCCGCTCAGCTTGCCGGGAATTCCGTAGATTACCCAGTGAACCCACGGTTCCGGCCGCGGTGCATCGGGATCATCGCAGATGAGCGCAAATTCCTTTGTTTCCGCAGGCGCTCCTGACCAGGTCAACGGCGGCGAAAGGTCCTCGCCCTCGCCCGTGTACTTCTTCGGAATCTGCTTACCCGGCTCAAAAGCCGTGCTCCGGACTGTGATCTTCATGGCACTTTCTCCGGTTTTGTTCGCCTGCTGCGCGGGAGCGGGCCGCGTGTGTTGCGCCCAAGCCGCGCCCGCCACGATCAAGGTCAACTGCAATGGTAGTAGCCACAGCCGACGCGCGTTTGCCGAGCACCCTCTGCTCATGAAAATCCTCTCAAATCAGGGCCCGAACACGCGCGCTATGCTATTCTATGCGGCAAGCAATGCAAAAGGGACGCACGAGGGCCCCGCTCACACATGGAGACAGGCATGAAAGCCATGGTTCTGGAGCGAATTGCGCCGGTCCAGACAGCTCCACTGAAGCTGATGGACCGCCCTATGCCACAACCCGGCGTTGGCGAGGTGCGGCTGCGAGTACATTGCTGCGCCATTTGCCGGACCGACCTACACGTGATCGAGGGCGATCTGCCGGAGCACAAAACGCCGGTGATACCCGGCCATCAAGTGGTCGGAACGGTGGATGCGCTGGGCCCTGGCTGCAAGAGTCTGCAGCTCGGCCAGCGGATAGGTGTGGCCTGGTTGCGACATACCTGCGGAACGTGCGAATATTGCCGAACGGGGCGCGAGAATCTGTGTGAACAGCAGAATTTCACCGGCTACGACGCGGACGGCGGATATGCGGAATACGCGCTCGTTCCGGAGGATTTCGCCTACCCGTTGCCTGCGGCTTTCGCCGATGAGGAAGCGGCCCCGCTCTTGTGCGCCGGCATTATCGGGTATCGCGCGTTACGGCGCAGCAACCTGCCGCCGGGCGGCAAGTTGGCTTTGTACGGTTTCGGCTCCTCTGCGCACGTGGTAATCCAAATCGCCTTGCACCGTGGGTGCCAAGTGTACGTTGCGACGCGCGGCGAGAATCACCAGCGATTGGCGCGCGAGATGGGCGCGGATTGGGTCGGCGAAAACCCAGCGGAAATGCCGGTCAAAGTTGACAGTGCGATTCTGTTCGCCCCGGTCGGCACGCTGGTCGGGCCGGCCCTTGAAAACCTTAGGAAAGGCGGGACCCTGGCCGTGGCGGGAATCTACCTGACGGATGTCCCAACGCTGCAGTACGAGCGGCACCTTTTTTATGAGCGCGACCTGCGCTCCGTCACGGCGAACACGCGTGAAGACGGGCGCGAGCTGTTAGCCGAGGCCGCTGAAATCCCCATACGCCCGCACGTAACGCGTTACGCGCTGGCAGATGCAAACCGCGCGTTGCAGGACTTGAAAGCCGATCGCATCGCCGGGACAGGCGTGCTGCTGATCAATCACGCGTAGTGGCGCCCGCTGTATGAGTCGGTTCGGGGAGAGTCGGCCGGTTCACCGGACGGTCTTGTGGTGAATCTGCGTCCAGGTCTGACGCGTCGTGTAGAAACGCGGGTTAAGGTCGTTCGGAAAGATCGATGACCCGTCGTTGCTCGTGTCGCTCCAATCGATGGGCGGGACGTTGGGGTAGGCGTTTCCCTCGTCGTACGGATCCTCGTAGTCGGGGTTCACGTTCCTGCTTTCGCCCGGGTACCAGACGAAATGCTTGAGCGTGTTCACGGGCTCGGGTGCATCCAACTTGTACTCGACCGTGTCCACGTGGCAATCCTGGGTGAGGATGTTGGCCCGGTGGCGCGGATGGCGCGACCAGGATATCGTGTTATCGAATTGCGTCGGGTCGTTCCAAATTCCCGAAACCAGATAGTCGCCGCTCATGTTGTAAACGCTGGTCCAGCAAGCGTCCGCGGCCAGGAGCATCTCCGATGGGTAGCGATCGTAATTGTGAAACTGGCGGCGCATCGGGTCCCCGGGCGAGAATCTGGGCTGCCATCTCCAGCCGCCGGCCGACAGCGGCACACCTATCCCGTAGCTGTAGTCAACGCCCGGCGCCATGCCGCCGCCGGGATAGATCAGCCCGAAGAACTGTGCTCGCGCTTCATTATTACGCTCAGGCTTAAGATCGGCGGGACAGTAGCCGGCTTGATGCGAGCCCAGGACGCGCGTCTGCACCAGGATGTCGATCCAGGTATAGCGCGTCGGACCGCTGTTGTCGTCCCACAGCGGGTAAAACCCATCATAGTTTTGCCGCAGGTTTTCGAGTGCGAAACCGAGCTGTTTAAGATTCGAGGCGCACTTGGCCTGCTGCGCCTGGCGGCGGGCAACCTGTATGGTCGGAGCGGTGATCGACAACAGCAGAGCGATGATCCCCATTACGACGAGCAATTCAGCAAGTGTGAATGCTGCCCCCGCCCTTCGCGTGCGCCAGGCTGTCAGCCTCGGCCGGCACATATGCTCTGTCTCTGTCCAGGATAGTTCGCTAACAGCAGCCGCGGCACTCCGTTGCCCACTTACACTTGGCGCGAGCTTGCGCCTCACAACGCTCGCGCCTCGGGCGCGCCGACTCTCCTTGGCGGACGCGGCTGCCAGACTCTACACTTTCTGACATTAACATATCGGCGC
>JAGPEO010000337.1 GCA_018056925.1 Phycisphaerae bacterium | reverse complement strand
AAATTTTCTCATCTTCCATTCTCCCTCAAAAGGTTTCTCGAAATGGAGTGCTTCCGCCTCCGTTGGACCAAGGGTGGGTGCCGCTCACCCGTACTCTCACGCTGCTTACTATACTCCCATCCCAGCCCGCATATCAAGCTTCATTTGAAAAAAAAAGACTATCTGGCGAAATTAGTCGCAATCGTCCTATAAGCGCTTCGAATATCGGCCGGAATTCGGGTGCGGTTGTAGTCTCATAAGTTGTCGCACGCCACATCCAGAGATGTTCTTTTCCCGCGATTTCGTTGGCCCGATAAGACATTTCGCACGGATCTTGTGGCCTGCGCGGTCGGCCCCAGTTGCGGCCGGCCAACTGGTTATCGGCCGCCTCTCGAACCGCTCTGAGGCGCAATACCAGGTGCCGATAACCATACATCCTCCCCGACTGAGGTGGATGCCGAGGCCGCACTTGACGCATTGCCGCCACGCCTGGTTATAGGACGATCACTCGCCGAAGGGCCACTTCACCGCCCTGCCCAGACCTGTGATACCCCGGCGACTCACTGGTTCCCCGGAAGGGTTCGGCACCTGGTCAGCCCGCCGGCCTGACTCTCTGAATCCCCCGGCCTCGCGCCCTACCTCTGGGCACTGCCGGGATCGCACCGCACGTCAAATACCTCTACGCCATCCACGCCCGCCTCCGCGACCATCCATGTCGAAGCCCTGGCCCTCCGCTATGCGAACGCGGCGGCCAACCGTGGGCCGCCGCGTCCTAGAGGAGCAGAGTCGCTAAGTCAGAGCGTCTACGGCTCATCGACCGGAGCGGCGGGCGGCGTCGCCGGCTCACCCACGGTCGGTACGCAATAGTCATCCGCAAGGTGCTTTTCTTGCGGCGAGTATTTCAGGATCAACTTGCTGACCACGTCACGCAGCAGAGTGCGCTGGTCGGCGGCATTTATCCGCGGGCCGCCTTCGGCCAGGGCCGCGTTGACCTTTTCCCGCGAAAACGGCTTAATCTCCGCCCTTTCCGCCAGTTCGCGCTGCGCATTGGCTGTGGCCGCGTCCACCATGTGCGGGAAATTCGGCGCGCCGAACCAGATCGGCGTATTAGGCAAGTCCACCCGCCCTGGCACGATGACTATCACGTGCCCGGATTCATGCCCGCGGTTGAGCCGCTCGGCCGGTTGATTGCCCACATAGAGCACCGGCATCGCGATCTCGCGCGGGTACACAAAGTCCTTGTTCACTTTGAGTACCAGCAGCGTGCCCTCGGTCACCCACGGGCGCTCCTTGCTGAAGATATATCTGTAACCCTGCTCCAGCGTGAACGGCCGCGCGTAGACGATGTCCTCCACCGGGGCCGGCGTCGTTGGAATGTGCGGCGGCGCGGCCAGAGCGCCGGCTACCGCGGCCATCAGGCAAATACTGAGTATTGTTGTTCTCATCTGTAGCTATCCTTCTACTGCCATTCGGCGGTCTTCATTCTGTTCCGCTACGAACCTAATCACACTGCACGTCGAATATCTCAACTCGGTCGACGCCCGCCTCGGTGAGCGAGTTATTCGGCGAGTCCACTGTCGTGAAGCGCACCCGCACGGTCGCCGTCAGCGGGATGAAGTCGGCGAAATACACCTGCCGCAGCTCCCAGTCCGTGTGGCTGGCCAGGTGCGCCGCTTGAACCCACGTTGCACCGTCGTCGCTCGAGACAAACACGTCCAGGAAATCCTGGGCCGGCGGCAACGGGTCGTCGCAAGTGAACCAGTTGGCGAACCGCATCACCGGATTGCCCGTGCCGCTCAGATCCAGCAGCGGCGAAATCAAATGCGTCGGGCCGCCGTCCACGTCGTAAGTCGGGCGATTGTCGGTCACGTAGCATCGGCCAGAGCCGTCGAAATCATGAGGCGGCGAGTTGTCAGCCCAGCCGCCGGGGATGGCGCGCTGCCAGATGCCGCTGGTCATTCCTGCCTGGCTTTGCACACTCCAGCCAGAGTCGGCCTCGAAGTCGTCATCCAGAATTGGAATGTAGTTTCCGACGTACGACACGTACGGGTTGCCCGAACCGCCCGGAGGCAGGTAGAACGTGCCGCTTACGTCGCCTTGGGCGGTGAAATAATATTCCGGCGCATCGCCGCATTCGGGCGCCGGCAGCGTGCCGCGCCATAGTTCGCCGGCAATGCGCTCCAGCGGCGCCGACAGCCATGCCCCGCCGTCGTAGCGATAGTGAATTGTGGGCGAGCCGGCGACCACGCTATCGTCGCCTTCAAATATCTCCACATTTATGTGCGTCGGAACGTGCGGCGGAACAAACTCCGGGGCCGCACCGGGCAAGGCCATGCTCATCGGCACGAAGTACGCCGGATAGTCATTTGTGAGCATCAGCTCATCCAGCACAATCCGCCCTTCGTTCGAGCCCCAAGCCGGGCCGAAGTTGAAACGCACCGCCACAATGTTGGCCAAATCAAGGCCGGTGCCATTGGTCAGAAAATCGGTCGGCCGAATGCGGATAACCTCGAAGTCGTCATGCCATCCGGCGCCGCTCCCGGCCCCCGTGCGCTGATAAGGTTCCTCAAACCCGCCGCCGTAGGCCCCGATGTTGATCGAACTTGTGGTGCCAGCCGCGTCGCGCAGCGTGACGGTAAAAGTCAGGTCGCCCAGCACGGCCGTCGTGTAGGGATGCCGGGTACACTGCGCCCCGCGGAACGAGAGGTACGTGTAGGCGGCGAAGTTACGCGCGGCGGGCACGACTTCCCACTCGTAGTAGACGTTTTCACCGTTCCAATCAAACACGACGCCGCGGCTGGTATCGCCGGAGGAAGCGTGGGTAGCGCCGTTGAACGGGTCGCCGGACATCCAGGTGAAATCGCTGTTGGCATCGTCCAGGTTGCCCTCGACCACGTTATGCACCGTGTAGGTTACGCTTCCGCCCGAACTGCTGACGTTCAAGCCGGGCCCGGTCTGATAGTCATCGATGAAGAAGTTGCCTTTATCAGCGCCGTTGCGGTACTCGTGACTCACCACAACGCATGGGTTGGAGGTATCCACGCCGATCGGATGAAAGCGCTCGTATTGCCGCCAGAGGAAATCAGAAGCGGGCACATTGCCCTCGGCGAAGTACTTGATCAGCGGCAAGAACAATCCGAGCTGGATGCGGTGCGTGATCGTCTTATTCAGCGCGCACGGTCCATCGAAGAAGCTGGGTTCAGCCGGTCCGTCATGCAGCCACGCGTGTCCAACACCCTGCAGCACCGTCGACATGCGGTACTTAGTCGCGCGGTCGTGCTGCAGGAACGTCTGCAACTGCTCGTCGTACGGCGCGCCGCTGATATCCGTGTCGCCGGCCGCCGTCCACAGATGGAAATTGGCGTGATGCGGGGTAGCCTCGGCCGGTCCACCCATGGCGTTCGGCAACATGGAGCTGATCAGCACAATGCTGTCAGGCGTGTAGTGTGTGGGCGTGTATTCACCGTCCATGAGTGCGTCGAACGCCCCCACCACGCCCATGCCGCCCAAGCTGTGGCCGATCCAGATGATGCGGCTCGCATCAATCTTCCCGTTCAGCACACCGCCGGCGATCTCATCCTGCTTGTCGAGAATCGCATCAGTGTGCCCCAGCGTGCAGTCGGGCGGCCCATAGCAGTTCATATGCGACATGACAATGTAGCCGTATGAGGCCATGTGATGCCCGATATGGCTATACCACTGGTAGTTGTGGCCGCCGCCGTGCCCGACGACGATCAACGGGCGGGGCGGCATGCTGGCGATGTCGCTCGGGTAAAAGAGGACTTCGTTCGTGTAGGAGCCCGGAATGCCGAAGACCGGCCCGACGCTGTAAGACGGGACGTCGGTCACCGCCAGCGGCCCAGGCTGCGTGGTGTCATGCACCACGTACAGGCCGGCCTCGCGCCCCAGGCCGTCGATGTAGTCGCCGCCGCTGAGCTGCCCGTCCTGGTCGAAATCCACCACCATGTCGTACGGGGCGCCCAGGCCGGTGAAGTCGCCGGTTTCAGGGTCGAACACCGCGGCGTTCAATTCATTCGGCCCCGAGATCACGAATGTATTGTCCTGGATCGTCTCGCCGCCAAAGGTGACGGTCAGCGGGCCGTCGGCGGTCATATCGATCAGTTCCGGGTCAAAGGCCCACAGGCCGGCACTCTTGTGCTCGACGATGTA
>JAGPEO010000336.1 GCA_018056925.1 Phycisphaerae bacterium | reverse complement strand
TGCGCCCCCAGGGCATCTCGTGAAACAACGCCAGTATCTGGCCATTTTGCCAGTAGAACACCTGGGCCTCGCCGGTGGCGTCGAAAGACCGCCCGACGATCTCGGCGTAGTCGTTGATCGCGTAGGCTTCGCTTTGATCGCCGCCGGTCGTGCCCAATTCAATCGCGCGGTAGGCGGGCTGAGCAGCGCCGCGCGCCGCGAGCGTGAGCACAAAGAGAATCGTGGCGATGAACAGGCCCAACATGGTTCGGGAGGTGCGCATAACGAATCCTCGCGGAGTTAATCCTTGTGGGAGCAGTTTTCGACCGGTGCAGTTTTCAACTGCTCGCAATCTCCAACCGGTTGCAGGCTTCAAACCGGTGCAGTCTTCAGGCCGTCGCAATTTTGAACCAGCGGGGCCGCGGCTCGGCGGGCGCGGCGCGCAACCCAGCCGAGCCGGCCACCATCCTCTTTCGCAGTTCCTGCGCTGGCCGGCCGCTCCGTAGCCGGTCCAGCGGGCGCGCAGAAGTTATCGTCATCGGCGAGGGCTTTATTCAGATGCGCTACGAGCCGCCCTATTCGCAGCCGGAGTCGCAACAATTATCGGATCGCGGGGCGCGCGTAAGGGCGCGAGATCTGACAGAACGGAGAGGATGGGATTCGAACCCATGGAACCTTGCGGTTCACCGGTTTTCAAGACCGGCCCCTTCAGCCGCTCGGGCACCTCTCCTCACGGCGGATTATAAGTATAACCGAACCACGCAACCCCTGCGGCCCACGCTCGGCCGCGGCTCCGCCGGCCGCCCCGCGTGATCGCTTACGGCCCCCCGACGCGCGAATCGTTTACGGCCGTCCGCCCGGCCGCCCTGTCGGGAACTGCTGCTCAACCCAATTCAGACTGTTGCGCGCCGCGGCGTCGTTCGGATCGGCCCGCAGGATGCGCTGGTAACAATCGGCCGCGAGCCGCAGCAGCACCGGGTTACGCGGGTCGCGCGGCAGGGCGCGCTCCAGGGCGGCCCGCGCTTCTGGCAAGCGCTGCCGTTCCATCAATAGCATGGCAATCCGCCCGAGCAACTCCGGGTGATCCGGCGCGAATTGCCGGGCGTGCTCGAATTCAGCTAGCGCCTCGTCACGGCGGCCAAGGTCGAGCAACACGTCGCCCAGATCGACACGCGCCAACGGGTCATTGGGACGAATCTGCAGGCCCCGGCGGAACAAAGCGGCCGCGTCTTCCGGCTTGCCCTGCTGACCCAACACACCTCCGACATGGAACATCACGCCCGCCGGATCGCACACGTCGATGCCCGCGGCCCGGTTGATTGGCCCCAGCAACATTTCCGCGCCCAGCGCGGCCGCCGCAACGGCACCCAGGCCGACCGCCCGCAAGCCCTGCACGCGCCAGCGCAGGGCCGTGTCAAACACCCATGCCGCCACAACAACGACGGCCAGCATCGCCGGCAGCCGATAGCGCGGCGTGTACCAGTGCACGGTTACGACGATGAGCGGGATAAGAAACATGAGCAATTCGGGCGCGAATCGAATCGGCCGCCGCAGCAGCAGCACAAAGCCGACCAGCGCCGGCCCGATCAGCCACGCCAACGGCAGCGGCGTCAGCCAGAACAGCCTATCCATGCCGGCCCGCAGCTCGGCCTGCGGCTGATAGATGTCGCCGTAGTCCCGCGCAGTAAGGAAGTAATAGAACTTCCTGGCCGCCAGCTTCACCGCCCGCCCGGGATCGTCCGCCCAGAATTTCCAAACCAAGTCGCGGTAATAGCGGTCAATCTCCGCCCACGTGCCGCGCCGGCCATGCACTAGCTCATACTGCCGGGCCACATCATCGAACAGGCGCTCGCGCCCGATCGTCGTATCCGGTATGGGCGTGTATACGCCAATCGATTGCGGCTGATTCCCCTGCCGCAAGTTGACGGCCGTGACGGATTGAATCAGAAAGAAGTCACCGCTGGTATACCAGTTGTGCAGCGTGGCCGGCGCAATCAGCAGGGTTGCGACAGCCAAGGGCGTAAGCGCCGGCAGCACATCACGCCGCGTTCTGCCGGACTGCCAGTACAGCCAGGGCACGACTGCCACCACCAGTAAAATGGCGGGCGCATACGAAAGGCACAAAAAGCCCAGCGCGACCCCCAGCAGAGCCGGCGCGAATCGCGCGGGAATCCAACTGACGGCTGTCCCGCTGTCTGAAAGCGTTCCCTCCGGGATCGTCACTGCCTGCGAAGCGCCGGCCCGGCGAGCGGTCATCGCATCCTGCGCGCGAAGCATCAGCAAATACGTGATCGCCAGCAGCAGCAACTGCAACGAACACGTCAGAATGCGTAACGAAAACGAGGCCGGCTCCTCCAGCAGCAGAAACAACGCCGCCGCCAGTAGTCCCACGCGCGCCCCAAAGCGCCCTCGCGCCGCATAAGCCAGCAGGCACGCCGTGGCCAGGTCTGCCAGTATCTGCAACAGGTAAATCAGCCGCAGCGAACCGCCCGCAGCCCGAATCAGCCCCAGCAAGTACGGATACAGCGGTGCCGAAAAGAACGGCGTATCCTGTATCAGCTTGCCCTGCGCAATGCGCTCCGCCCAATCCCAGTATGTCTGGGCGTCATTGATCGGCGACGCTGCCAGCGGGTTCCGGGCCGTGTACTCCACCAGGATCGCCAGCCGGCAGATGAGCGCGACCAGGCAGATCAACCCCAGAATCAGCCAGAACCGCCGCTCGCTCCACCCGCCCGCCGGGAGTGCGAAGGTCTGCTGACCGCGTGCTGGGGGACGCCGCTTTGGGCCAGCCCCCACGCTCCGCTTGACGCCGCCGGCCTCCGCGCGAACGTCCGTACTCGATGGGCTCGCCACGGCCGATCGACCGCTCGCACGCGGCCCGGCGGGTTGCCCTTTCTTGTGCGGCATCAAACGATCACAATCCCCAGCAGCGGCTCTAATCCAGGCTTAGTCCTTCGTCAGCAGCACGTTGACGGCTTTGACGACGACATTCACCTGGTCGCCCTGCTTCAGCCCGAGTTCCTCAAGCGATTCCAGGGTCATCACCGAAGCCATCTGCGCCGGAGCGGTCACGCGCACCTTGACCTCGCACATGACCGTCCCCTTCTTGATCTCGACCACCTCGCCGCGCAACTGATTCCGCGCACCGTATTTCATAGCGGTCTCCCTTTGGCCAAAGTATCAGAACTCCAGCCGCTATCGTCCTGAAACCGCGGCGGTCCCGCAAGCCCCGCGAACCGCCCCGTGATTTGATTCACGATCTCAGCAGCAACGGGACAAGCCGGTCCTCGACTTCCTGGAGGCAATCCGCAAGTCCGTTTCGCTGACCCCGCTGTCGGACCGGTCTCCTTCAATAGCACGAGCGCGCGCCAGGGCTTGCCCTCGCTAGCGCTTCAGGCTCCGAGGGCTACTTGCCCTTGCTGGCGCTTCGGGCTCTGACGGCTTCTTCGCCCTCGTTGGCGCTTCGGGCTCGGAAAACCTGGCTCTGTGCCTACGCTCCCCAATCCGCCGGGCACGCGCAGCACAAGTGCCGGTCGCCGTGGACGTTATCAATCCGCGCCACCGGCGGCCAGAACTTGTAGTGGCGCAGCCACTCGGTCGGGAAGGCCGCCTGCTCACGCGAATACGGATGGTTCCATTCCGTCGCCGTGACCGCCCGGGCCGTGTGTGGCGCGTTCTTCAGCGGATTGTTTTCCGCATCCATCCGGCCTTCGGCGATCGCCTGGGCCTCGGCTTTGATCGCGATTAACGCCTCCACCAGCCGGTCGCATTCCTGTTTCGACTCGCTCTCAGTCGGTTCGATCATGAGCGTGTCGTGCACCGGCCAGGACATCGTCGGCGCGTGGAAACCAAAGTCCATCAGCCGCTTGGCGATGTCTTCGACCTCGACGTGCGCCTTCTTCAGTTCGCGACAGTCGAGAATGAACTCATGCGCCACGCGTCCGTTCTTGCCGGCATAGTAAATCGGGTAATGCTCGCGCAGCCGGTGCGCCATGTAGTTCGCATTCAGAATCGCGACCTGCGTCGCTTTCTTCAGCCCCGGCTCGCCCATCATGCGAATGTACATCCAGGAAATGGGCAGAATACTTGGGCTGCCGAACGGCGCCGCCGCGACCGCCCCGACGCGGCCGGCATCAGAGCAGCAGGCCGTCCCCGCCTTCCCACATTCCCATCTTCCGAC
>JAGPEO010000335.1 GCA_018056925.1 Phycisphaerae bacterium | reverse complement strand
TTGTCGGAAAGCATGTCCTTCAACGACAGGAGCGCAGCCAGGTCGCCCTGCTGCTCGGCGATGAAAATGCCGATCCCGCGCAGCCGCGCGTCGCTGCTGCGTAGAAGCTGATCCCGCTGCGCCGCAGGCAATTCGACGACCTTCTTCAGAATCGGCCGCTGCTCCGGGTCCACCAATGTCCACTGGTTGTGCCGCGGAACGGCGATTACCTGGCTCACCGCATCCGCCGGATCAGCCGGATCAGCCGCGTGCGCCGCTACTCCCAATGCCAGAGCTACGCCGAGCCACATGCCGCAAATAGACAAACGATGTGCTATCATCGGTCCTCTCCTGTTGCCGAATTTTACTGGTCAAAGTAGGTTTCGCGCGTCTGGGCTATGTCCTTGCGTACACCGGCTCGTGAGGACGAAGCTTCCGCCCTCCCGAAGTAGCCCGCCATTGCCCCCAGCTCCCACTGCATGTTCGCCTGCTCTTGCGTCCCGGTGAACGGTCCCGCGCCGTAGGAGGGGTCGTAATAAGCCATATTGATCTTCACGATGAAATGCCGGGCGAACCAACTGGCCGGGTTGGGGTTGTCCTGGCCCGGCAAGCCTGTTGCGTCGGTGCAAGTCGGCGACGGCCAGGCCGCATAGTAACCACACGGGTCATTAAACGAGAATGGATAAGCTGTACACGACGTGCCCCAACCGTTGAAGGTGTAGTTCTTGACGAGGAATCCCGCGGCCGAGGAAGGATAGCTGCCGCAGTCCAACGGCAGGGCTGAGGTGAGCGGCTCGGCCGTCACAAACACCGAGGAGTTCAGACCCTGCGTTCTGAAACACTGCCGCAGTAGGTCCGCCCAGCCGCCGCACTGGGAAGTGGTGTAGTACACCAGCTCCGGGGCGCTATAGTAAGTGCAGTAAGAGGCGCACAACACGCCGCGATAGTACCCCAGTCGCTCGCCATCAACGTTGTAGACTTCGCGATCGGCGAATTCGGCCCAAATGGCGTCTATCACCGGCTGTTCATCGGCCAGGCCATCGGCGGCCTGTGTACTAATGTGGAAATAGCTTTCCAGGCAGTCTCCCAACGGCGTGCTGCGCGTGACATAAAGCCGCGTGCTGCTGGTACCGCCATCAACGAAGTTGACGCCGTCGAACGCTACTTCCCAGACTATGTCGAAGCTCGGGTAATACTTAACGGTATTTGGCAGGGTGCCTTCTGAAACCAGCGTACCCGAAACATTAAGCGTACTGCCGGAAAGGTTGCCAGTGCCGGTAAAGGTCAAACCGTCAGGCCCGTAACCCCGCACCTGAACCCCGCTGGCAGTGCCGGAAGGCGAAACCCAGAACTGAACGCCCGAAAGCGTAACGTGCGAATTGCGCACATAGGCGACCGGATAATCATGGTCGCCCGCATCCAGCACATCGCCGTCATGGTTGGCGTCCAACCACTGTTGCGTGCCATAACTGCTGCACGGCGGATACGCACAGTCGTGCTTTATGGTAGTGGAGCCGGTACCGCCAAAAGTGATCGCCCTAATGCGTACTAGCGTGCACTGACCGCATTCGCTGCCCGCGCCCAGCCATTCGCCGCCTCCGCCGGCCGCCAGACAGGCGGCCTCCGTCAGAATCTCACACGAGTAGTTGTCGAAACAGCAGCCGCCCACAGGATCAACCCCGGCCTGCAGGGCCGCGAAGTCGTGCAGATCGACATCCCCATCGCCGTCCACGTCGAACGCCGCCAGACATTCCGGATCTGCGGGCAGCCCCGCACCGGCCATGCACGGCCCAAGCTCCTCCAGAACATCGCGGCCATCCGCGTGCGCCGCGGCCGCGCTCGCAAGCAGCACCATCGCCAGCGCCAGTCCGAGTGTTCTCCTCATTGTGCTCTCCACCCTCCCGATGTACAGTCAACAGTCGCTCGAGCAGTGCTTGCCCAAGCTGCACCACTCCGGTGAGACTCATCGAGCCGCCGCCGGAATCCTTCGCAGATTCAACCCAGCTTAACACAAACGCCTGTCGATCCCAAACCAACCTTCGCGCGAAAGGGCTTTTTTATAGCCACGCGGCCGAACGGCTCTCTCCCCGAAAGGTAGCCGCAACTTCCCCCATTCTCGGCTGCGCGGTGAGGTCGCTTTGAGCGGCTAGTTATCGGGCATGCCGGCCCCGGACGAGCACGTGTGAGCGCAAGTTCAGTCGTGGCGGCACATTTCACCTGCACCCGCGCCGCCAGTGGCAGTAAATGGCCACATGGCCGGACCGGCGGCGCCGGCGGCACCTACAATCAGCCCGGCAAACGCCGACCGATTCTGGGAGTATCAAATGGCGCCTTCTCATTCCGGAAAAACTCCTGTAACCCCGCCGGTGCCGCGGACCGTTCCCTTGACTATGCGTGCCGTGGCGATTGATGACGCCGGCGGTCCCGAGATGCTGACCGTCCACCAACTGCCCGTGCCTCGCATTGATGACCACGAGGTGCTGATCGCCGTCGACACTGCCGGCGTCGGCTCCTGGGATCCCGCCATCCGCGCCGGCTGGTGGCCTGAAGGCCGCCCACGATTTCCGCTCGTGCTCGGAACGGATGGCGCCGGCACCATCGTCGCAACCGGCGCCCGCGTCCGCCGCCTGAAGGTCCGCGACAAGGTCTACGGCTACAGTTGGCTCAGTCCCAAAGGCGGCTTTTACGCCGAGTTCGCCGCCGTTGAGGCGAGCAAAGCCGCGCTTATACCCGCCGGCCTCGAGCTCAGGGAGGCGGGCGCCATGCCCGCGACCGCTTTGACCGCGCTGCAAGGCATTGACAATGCATTGCGCATCAAGCAGGGCGACACACTCATAATCCACGGCGCTTCAGGCGGAGTCGGCACGCTGGCGGTGCAATTCGCGAAATGGCGCGGCGCCCGCGTCTTCGCCACCGCCTCGGGCACGGATGGCGCGGAATTGGTCCGCGACCTGGGCGCCGACGAAGCCATCGACGGCCGCCAGGGCGACATCGCCGCTGCGATCCGGCGCTTCGCGCCGGACGGCGTCGACGCCGTATTCGCGCTGGCCGGCGGTGAGCCGCTCGAACGTTGCCTGGATGCCCTGCGCCCCGACGGACGCCTGGCTTATCCGAACGGCGTGGAGCCTGAGCCGCTCAAGCGGCCCGGCCTGCGTGTCGTCAGCTATGACGCCGTGGCCGACGTCGGTGAACTCGAACTGCTGAACGAGGCCATTGAGGCTACCCGGCTGCGGGTCGTGATTGCTGAAGAGTACCCGCTGGGCCAAGCGGCCAAGGCCCACGAACGCCTCGAGGCGGGACACGTGCTGGGCAAAATCGTGCTCCGCATCCGCTAGTGCCGTCCGCGGCGGGAGGCCGACATGAGTCCGGTCGAACGAGTTGAAAGAGTCCTCAGCGGCCGTTGGCCAGACCGCGCTCCGCTCAGTTTCTGGCATCACTTCGGACCGGACCAGGTCGCCGGTGAAGCGGCAGTCACAGCGCACCTCGCGCACCTGGAGGCATTCGATCTGGACTTTCTCAAGATCATGAATGACAACGGCTATCCGCACGCCGGGCCGGTTGAGCGCGTGGCGGATTTGGCCAGCCTCACAGAACTCCGCGGCGACGAGGGCGAATTTGGCCGGCAACTCGAGCTCATTGCTGCCCTGAAACGCCGGCTTCGCGGGCGCGTGCTGATGACGACCACCGTCTTCAACGCATGGTCCACACTGCGGCACATAGTTCGGCCGCCTCGGGAGCACAAGCCGCCGAACCTGGCGCCCGAGGACGAGGTCAGCGCGCAACTTCTCAGTTTTCTGGCGCAAGACGAAGAGACGCTGCGCCGCGCCATTCGCGTGGCCGCCACCAGTCTGGCCAATTTCGCCCGTCGCTGTCTGGACGCTGGTGCGGATGGCATTTTCCTGTCCGTGCGTGATGACTGGCTGGAGCGCGCCGGTACACATCGCGCCCCGTATGCCGACCTCGTCCGGTCGGCCGACCTGCAGATTCTCGACGGCGCCGCGCGCGGGCGTTTCAACATGCTGCACGTCTGCGGCACGCCTGTGCACTTCGGCGACTTTGCCGACTACCCGGTCCACGTCCTGAACTGGGCCGACCGCAGCGCCGGACCCGCCATCGCTGACGTCCGCGACTGGGTCAAACCGGCTATCTGCGCGGGTTTGGATAATCTCCGAACGCTGCCCGAGGGCACTCC
>JAGPEO010000334.1 GCA_018056925.1 Phycisphaerae bacterium | reverse complement strand
GTTCATAAACTCGCCGGCGGGAGGCCGGTGCCGCAATAAGCATTCGCCGGGGGGACGCCGGTGCCACAGGACGCCGGCGCCACAGGGGGAGACCCGTCGCTGAAATGCTATCGCGCTGCTACACTTCCGGCCATGGCCAGAATTCGGGCGGCCCAGCCGGTGAAGCTGATAGTCGGTCTTTTGGGCGGGGACGTGGACTTGCTACGCCGCGCGCGGCAGCTCCTCGCGCACGAATACGGGACTGTCGATCTGGAAAGCGATTTTTGGCCGTTTGAAGAGACGGATTATTACGCGGCGGAAATGGGTCCGGGCCTGCAACGCTGGTTCTTGAGCTTCGAGCGGTTGGTGCGACCGGAGGCGCTGGTTGAGATAAAGCGGCGCACGAACGAGTTGGAGAGCAAGATCGCCGAGCAGTGCCTGTTGCCCGAAAGACCACGCCCGGTAAACCTGGACCCCGGTTACGTGAGCCTGGCGAAACTCGTGTTGGCTACAACGAAGGACCGCGATCACCGGATTTACCTGGGCGGCGGCATCTACGCCGAAGTAACGCTGCATTATCGCGATAAGGCCTGGCAGGCCTGGCCGTGGACGTACGCCGACTATCGCCGGCCCGAGTACCTGGCCTGGTTCGAACGCGTTCGCAGCGTGTACCGTAAGCAGAGTGAGAATATGACGCGTTCAACGCAATCTGGCGCCTGGGAGCCCGGATGAGCCGCCCGGTACTTCTGCTGCTTATGTCGGCCGCGGCGCTCGGGGCGGCTGGGCTCTCAGCGCTGCTGACGGCGGCCGCGGTGCGCATTTGCCCGCGGATCGGTTTCACCGATCACCCGGGCGGGCACAAATCGCACAAGGTGCCCATGCCCTACGGCGGCGGCATCGCCATCTTCATCGCGGCCTGGCTGCCAGTTGCGGTGGCAATCGTCCTGCTGCGCTGGCTGGGGCCGGATTGGGGCATCGAGCGTTTCGGCGAGAGCGTTCGGCCGTATATCGGCGGGCTGGAGCAACGGGCGGGGCAGGCGCTGGTGTTGCTGATTGGGGCGGCAGTGCTGCACGTGCTGGGTCTGATCGACGACGTTCGCGCACTGGGGGCGTATCCCAAGCTGATCGTGATCGCAGGCGTCGGCCTGCTGGTCACGCTCTGGGGCGGGCTGCGCATCGGCGCTATGTGGGGCGATGCGATCTCGATTCCTCTGACCGTGGCCTGGTTCATCGTGATCGTTAACGCCTTCAATTTTCTGGACAACATGGACGGGTTGAGTTCGGGCGTTGGTTGGCTGTGCCTGGTGTCGCTGGCCGCTTGTGGGCTGATGGCCGGGCAGGTCTTCGTGCCGGCGCTGGCCTGCATTTTCATCGGGGCGGTGCTGGGGTTCTGGTTCTTCAATTTTCCGCCGGCCCGCATATTCATGGGCGATGCTGGCAGCCTGGTCGTGGGCTACATGCTGGCCACCACCTCGGTCATGACGACTTATTTCCGTAGCGGCATGGATGCCCCGCCTTATGCCCTGGCCATGCCGCTCGTCATTCTGGCCGTGCCTCTGTACGACTTCGTAAGCGTCGTGGGCATCCGCCTGGCGGACGGCCGCAACCCGATGCGCGGCGACCAGCGTCACTTTTCGCACCGGCTGGTTGACCACGGGCTAAGCCGCCGGTTTGCCGTGCTGACCATCTACCTGGCGACGGCCACTACGGGCTTGACCGCCACTTTGCTACCGGGCGCCGACCTGCGGCGGACGCTAACGGTAGCCTTCATCGTGTTGATGGTGCTAGGGATTATTGCGATTCTGGAATCTCCGGCGCGGAAAACGGCATGAAGGAGGCCGCGGCCCAGGACACGTCCGTTCGCCCACCGGCCACCGTGCAGGTCGCCTTGCTGGAACGCGTGCTGTTCTACGTGCTTCTGGGGATCGTGTGCGCCCGGCCGCTCATCAGCGAGTCGTTCGAACGCCTGGCGATCTCATTCCTGCCCAACACTTCGGGCGGGACAACGCCGGCTTGGACCACCTGGCTGGATTCGCTGACGTTGATCGCGTCGGCCGCGATCCTGGTGCGCGGCTGGCGGCGCCAGCGCGGCGGCGGTTGGGTGCTGGCCGGCCTGGGGGGCCTGATGCTCGCCGTCGCGCTCTCGGTTTCGGCGGCGGGCGAACAGCGGCCGGCCCTGAACGCGGGCTTCAGCCTGCTTATTGCAGTCCTGGCCGGAGCGGCGCTGGTGCAGGTTATGCGGGCCCCGTGGATGCCGCGCCTGCTGCTGGCCGCCACGCTGGCCAGCGGGGCCACCATGGCCACCAAGTGCGCGCTGTGGAAAGCCTACGAGCACCATGACACCATGGCAGCGTGGGCTGAATACAAGCCGCAGCTTGAAGCGGCCGGGCATGATCTTAGCGCGCCGACCGTAATTAACTTTGAGCGGCGCCTGCAGTCCGGTGAGGCCATTGGATATCAATCGCACCCCAACGTCACCGGCTCGTTTCTGATGATGTGGCTGCTGACGGCGGCCGGAGTGTGTGCGGCGTGGCTGGCCGCCGGACGAGCCGCTGTGGGAGTCGACCGCTCGGCAGCGCTTCTCTTCTGCGCCGCCCTCTCGCTAATGCTGGGAATCGGGCTTTGGTACACGCAGAGTCTGGGGGCGTTTGTCGCTTTGGCCGGCGGGTTGCTGTTGCTGATCGCGCTGGGTTTTCTGCGGCGGCGGGTCGCGTTGCGGCCGGGGCGGGCGCTGGCGGTGCTGGTCGGCGTGTACCTGGCGCAGATCGCCGGGGGTACGACGTACGGCGTGGCTCACGGCTTCCGGCATCCCTCGCTGGCGTTTCGATGGCAGTACTGGACCGCGGGAGCGCAGGTTTTTCTGGACGCGCCGCTGACCGGCGTCGGGCGATTGAATTTCGGCGATGCTTACCTGCAGCACAAAGCCGCCGCCAGTCCTGAAGAAGTCCGCGATCCGCACAACCTATGGCTCTCGTTACTGGTGGAGCTTGGGCCGCTGGGCCTCGCCGCCGGTTCGATTCTGCTGTTTGGTTCGATTACTGCCGTGTTCCGCCGTATGAATGGGCAGATTGAGGGAGGAGCGGCACAGTCGGCAATCTCGGTCGGCCAGGTGACCGCGGCCATGCTCGCTGTTCCGCTAACGCACTTCATATTCTCGGGACGCGTCGAGGGGTCGGCGACGGGGCTGCTCTGGGCCTTCGAGTTTGCGGCCGTGTGGCTGGTGTGTTTCGCGGTTATCACGCGGCTGGTCGACCTGCTGCCCGACAGCAATGCGGCGCGCGGCTGGCTGTTGGCCGGGATTGCCGCGGCCTTGCTGGCGGCGCTTATTCACGGATTGATCGACTTCGCGCTACTTACTGTCGGCGGTCTGTATCTGTTCGTGACGCTGCTGGCCGCGGCGATTGCATTTCGGCCGCCGCCCGCCGCTCAGCCCGCGCCGCACCGAAAGTGGTTGGTCGCCGTGGCCGCCATATTGCTTGTGTTCTTCCAACTAACCGGCGTGACGCTGCCCACCATGCGAACCGAGTTCTGGCTGCAACAGCTCAGACTGATTGCGTTCAGCCCGCCGGGATTTGCGGGACGCGACGACATCCGCGCGCTGGAGCAGCGCGTGCTCGCCAGTGATCCGCTGGACGCTGAGGCGGCACGCCAAGTTGCCGGCTGGGCCATGCTCATCGGCACCGGCGAAAGCGGAACTCAGGAGCGCCTGAAGCTGCTGAAACAGGCGGAGGAACTGGGGCTGCTTGCGCTGGAGCGTAACCCGCACTCCAGAGCGGCCGAGGTGCGGCTGGGCAAACTGTACGAAGACATGCAAGAGGCATACCTGCTGGCCCTGCTTCCGGATGAGGCGGGCGAGGCGTTGCACCAGGCTGCACTGCACTGGCAAAGGGCAGTCGAACTGTACCCCACCGACCCGCGTACTCGCATTTCGGCTGGAAAAGTTTGGCTCGAATGGTCGCAGGAATCGGACGATCCCCAGGCGCGGGCAATCGCGGCCGAGCACTTCAATGCGGCTCGTGAAATAGACGATTCCCGCCCGCCGGGCGAAGTGATGCGTCTGCGGCCCGCCGAGCGCGAGGAGCTCGAGCAGTACTTGCAGGAGCTGCAGGGCTGAAATTCTCGCTTCGCTGGCGGCAGAGTGCTATGCTGCGCTTGGCTCGCGAGGGCATTGTTGGTGGTGGCATGCCCGCGCTTA
>JAGPEO010000333.1 GCA_018056925.1 Phycisphaerae bacterium | reverse complement strand
CCGCTCTGCTCACACTCGCCCAGCACTTCGCGCCAATAACTCGCACGCTCGGACATACCGCACCTCCGGCAGAATCTTCGCAAATCGCGGGGGGCGGATTCAAGATGTGATTGGTCGAGCGCTTACGCGACCGATGCGTCAGGCTGGCCAGCCGGTGCGATAGATCGTGCAAGCGGCGCACGATTACGTGTACGACCTCGCCCTGGCGTTCGACATGGCCTTCGGCGAGCAGAGCAGTGCAAGCCCGCGCGACCCGCTGGTCGCGTTCCCAAATGGGCGGGTGGATTACCAGGTTGGCGTTGCCGCTTTCGTCCTCCAGCGTCATGAAGACTAAGCCGCGGGCCGTACTGGGGCGCTGGCGGACGGTGACCAAACCGGCGACGCGGACCGGGGTGCCGTTTGGGATTGCCCTGAGCCGGCCGTTGGGCGTTACGCTCAAACCTTGTAGGTCGCTGCGGATCAGTTCCAGAGGGTGGGCGTTTAACGAAAAGCCGGTAGTCTGATAGTCTTTGAAGATGGTTTCGTCCAGGGGCATGGGGGGCAAGGGCACCGCGGGTTCGTCGGGCTCCAACTCGGCGAACAGCGGCGGCTCGGCCTCGTCCAGTGCCAGAATTTGCCACAGCGCCGCGCGGCGCTGAAGCCCGAGTGAACGGAAAGCATCGGCCGCCGCCAGTCGCACCAGCGTGTCGCGCGCCACGTCCGGCCGCCGCGCCAGCCGCCGGATGGAGGTAATCGGGCCTTCGCGGCGGGCCGCTTCAATGCCGGCCACCTTCGCGGCACTCAGTCCGCGCACCAGGCGAAGGCCCAGGCGAAGAGAAGGGATCAAGGGATCTAGGGATCTAGGGATCGAGAAGGAGACGGCCGCGTCTCTTGATCCCTTGATCCCTAGATCCCTAGATCCCTCCTTTTCTTCCCTGCCCTCCAAAAACTCCAAACTACAATCCCACCCACTGTAATTCACATCCACCGGCAGAACGCGCACGCCGTGTGCGATCGCGTCCCGTATCAACTGCCCCGGACTGTAGAATCCCATGGGCTGTGAATTCAACAATGCGGCGCAGAATGCGGCCGGATGGTAACGCTTGAGCCAGGCGGACGCATAGGCCAGCAGTGCGAACGAGGCGGCGTGGCTCTCGGGAAAGCCGTACTCGCCGAAGCCGTGGATCTGTTTATAGATCTGCTCGGCAAACTCGCGCCCATAGCCGTTGTCGAGCATGCCGCGGATGAGCTTGATTTTAAACTGCTCCAGCGCGCTATGGCGGCGCCAGGCGGACATGGCGCGGCGGAGCTGATCGGCCTCACCGGCGGTAAAGCCCGCGGCCACCATCGCCACACGCATGACTTGCTCCTGGAAAAGCGGCACGCCCAGAGTTTTCTGCAGAACGCCTTTAACGGCCTCGCTGGGATACTCGACGGCCTCCAATCCCGCTCGCCGGCGCAAGTAGGGGTGAACCATGCCACCTTGAATGGGTCCCGGCCGCACAATCGCGACTTCGATAACCAGATCGTAGAACTGGCGCGGCTTCAGGCGCGGCAACATGCTCATCTGGGCGCGGCTTTCAATCTGGAAGACGCCGACGGTGTCGGCCTGGCAGATCATGTCGTAAACGGCAGGGTCCTCGGCTGGGATTTCGGACAGGGAAGAAGGGATCAAGGGATCGAGGGATCGAGGGATCAAGAGGTTGCGCGCCCGAGCTTTTTGCCGGAAGCCAGCTTTTTGGCCGGCCCAGGCGTTTCGGCGAACTCTTTGGCTTGCCCAGGCGCCTTGGCGAGCTTTTTGGAGGGCCCGGGCGCTGTGGCAAATTCCTTTCGCTGGAGACTGTTTATCAGTGCCTGCAGAATCCGCCTGGTTTCGTTGAGCAAGGGGCTTATGGGTGCCTCTTCCATCATTCCGAGCCCGGCTGCAATGAGAATTTGAGTCTCCAGTTCGGCCAGCGAACCGCGCGCGATTCCTAAGAAGCGCAAGTAGTCGGCGGGCGTGCAGCGTGCGTTGCCCTCGGCGATATTGCTCGCGACCGACACTGCCGCGCGCCGCATCTGCATTGTCAGGCCGAAACGCTCCGCGGCAGGCATGCGTTGCGTCTGCCGGTAAACCACTTTCGCCAACTCGACCGCCTTCCCCCAGACGATCAGTTCCCGAAACATCATCCTCTCCGGGCGCGTTTCCGATTGCTCGTTCATGTTTTCGCTCCTCTGTCCTCTCGTTCCCGTGTTCCTCTTCTTCTGGATCCCTTGATCCCTCGATCCCTTGATCCCTCATTATACTAAGCAACCTAAAGCACTTATTGATCGCCGTAAGCATACCCAGCGCCAGACAGTCCACTTTCAATAGGCCGAGCGCGTCTATATCATCTTTGTCCCATTCGATGAAAGTGCGCCCGGGCATCGCCCCATTCTCCAGTGGGACAATTTCGCACAATGGAGTCTCGGTGATGACAAAACCGCCGACATGCTGGGAAAGATGACGCGGGAAACCCAGCAATTGCACTACGAGCCGAATCAACATCTGAACCGTGCGGTCTTCCGGTTTCAGCCCGGCCGCGGCCAAAGCGTCGGCCGGAATAGTGTCGATGTCCCACCAGTCCAGCGATTTGGCCAGGGCGTCCACGCGATCCAGTGACAGCCCCAATACCTTGCCCACGTCGCGCGCCGCTGAACGCGGGCGATAGGTAATAACTTCCGCGGTAATGCCGGCCCGCTCGCGGCCGTACTTGTTGTAGATGTACTGAAAGACCTCTTCGCGCCGCTCGTGCTCGAAGTCTATATCTATGTCAGGCGGCTCGTTGCGCTCGCGGCTGATGAAACGCTCGAACAACACGTCGATACGGTTCGGATCGACGGCCGTTACGCCCAGACAATAACAAACGGCCGAATTCGCCGCTGAACCGCGGCCCTGGCAGAGAATGCCGCGGCTGCGGGCGAAGCGCACCAGGTCCCAGACGGTCAGGAAGTAATGCTCGTACTTCAGTTCAGCGATCAACGCCAGTTCGCGCTCGAGCTGGCTGCGCACGCCGTCCGGCAGCCCGTCGGGGTAACGCGCGGCCGCCCCGGCCCACGTCAGGTCGGCCAGATACTTCATCGCCGGCACGCCTGGCGGGCACAACTCGTGTGGGTACTCGTAGCGCAACTCGTCTAAGGTGAACGTGCAGCGGTTGGCGATCTCGATGGTGCGCGCCACCGCGTCTTCGTAGCCGGCGTAACGCCGCGCCATCTCGTCGCGCGGCCGCAAGTGGCGTTCGGCATTGGCGAACAGGCGGCTGCCGGCTTCGGTCAGCGTGCACTGGTGGCGAATGCAGGTGAGGACGTCCTGCAGATAGCGGCGTTGCGGGGTGTGGTAATGCACGTCGTTTGCGGCGACCAGCGGGATTCGCAGGCGTCGCGACAGGTCCGCCAGGTACGCCAGCCGAACTGAGTCGGGCACGTCGTAGGTCAGCTCGGCCGCCAGGTAGAGGCGGTCAGCGAAGGCGTCGCGGTATGTTTCGAAGAGATCCAGGGATCGACGGATCAAGGGATCGTGAAGGTTCGCGGGCGGGAGTGCTATCCCGATCAGGCCCTCGCATAGGTCCAGGACGTCGCGGACGGTCAGCTCGCTCTGGCCTTTGGGCATGCGCAGGCGGCCGCGCGTGATGAGGCGCGCCAGCCGTCCGTAGGCCGGGCGGTCGGTCGCCAGCAGGACGAGCGGCGGTCCGTCCACGGGCGTGATTTCCGCGCCGATGAGCAGGTGAAGCTGGCGCTCTTTGGCGGCCGTGTGGGCCCGCACGATGCCGGCCAGCGATTCGTGATCGGTTATGGCGAGCGCGGCATAGCCGGCCGCCGCGGCCTGTTCGACCAATTCCTCGGGATGCGAGGCGCCGCGCAGAAAGGAGAAGTTCGACAGGCAGTGCAGCTCGGCGTAGGCCGGTTCCGCCGCGGATGCGCCGTTGGCGCTCACGCAAGTCTGAGGCCGGGCTATCGAAACCTGACGAGCCATTTGCGCTGGCCGGCCCCCAAAAACACCGCTCGCCGCGATACGGAGACGCCGAGCCACCTTGATGATAACACCCTAACAGCAGCCAAACAAGCGGCCTTTACTCAAGCAATCGCACGCGCGTGCCAGGGTGATAAAGTGATAAAGTGATAGGGTGATAAAGGGGACCCGCGGATCGTCCCTTATCACCCTATCACTTTATCACCGTATCACTCATGGCGTGCTTGCGGCGGGGGGGTTGAAAT
>JAGPEO010000029.1:15253-18745 GCA_018056925.1 Phycisphaerae bacterium | reverse complement strand
GAGCCGGAGCTGGACCCGCTCGTGTGGGACCTGTTGCGCGATTTGCTGCTTTTGCGGCTGACCGGCGGAGTCGAAGCCGAGTTCGTCATGCGCTTCCAGCAACTGTGCGTGCCGACCATGGCCAAAGGTGTGGAGGACACGGCCTTTTACCGCTTCAGCCGGCTGCTCTCACTGAATGAGGTAGGCGGCGATTCGGGGAAGTTTGGCACATCGCTGGCCGAATTCCACCGCTACTGCACTGAACTGCACGAGCGCTGGCCGGAAACGATGATCGCCACGTCCACCCACGACACGAAACGCGGCGAGGACACGCGCATCCGCATCAGCCTGCTTTCGGAAATACCCGAGCTTTGGACGGAGGCCGTGCGCCGCTGGGCCGAGATGAACGAGCGCCACCGGCGCGGCGGCGCGCCCGATCGCAGCAGCGAATACCAGCTTTACCAGACGCTGGTCGGGGCCTGGCCGATCACTCTGGAGCGCCTGTGGCCGGTCATGCTGAAGGCGGTGCGCGAGGCCAAGCGTGGAACCTCGTGGATAAGCCCGTCGGCCGAGTATGAAGAAGCGCTGCAAGCATTTGTAACCGGCGTGCTGCAAGACCGCGAATTCGTCGTTGATTTCGAGCGCTTCCTTGCGCCGCTGCTGGAGCCGGCGTACATCAGCTCGCTGTCCCAGACGCTCATCAAGTACACAGCCCCCGGCATCCCCGACCTGTACCAAGGCGCCGAACTGTGGGATTTGCGCCTGGTCGATCCCGACAATCGTCTACCCGTCGATTACGAGCTTCGACGGCGAATGTTGGCGGAATTGGAAGGATTAACGCCCGAAGCCATCTGGCGCCGCGCTGCATCGGGACTGCCGAAGCTGTTCCTTATCAAGCAGGCGCTGCATCTGCGACGGCGTCGTCCGGCACTTTTTGCGCGCGGCGCGAGCTACCAGCCGCTTCTGGCCGAGGGCGAGAAAGCGGATCGCGTCGTGGCATTCGTGCGCGGCGGCGGAGCGTTGACCGTGACGCCGCGCCTGGTGATCGGCCTGCACGGCGAATGGGGCGAGACGAGGCTGAACGTCCCGGACGGCGACTGGAAGGACGTGTTCACCGGCCAGCCCGTTCGCGCCGGCCGCGTGCGCGTAGCCGAATTGTTGGCCCCTTTTCCCGTGGCGTTGCTGGAACGGCAGGGAGGGGAATCGTGAACACTTGCCGCGTCTGGGCGCCGAACGCGCGCGAGGTCGAACTGGACTTGGGAGAGAGCCGGACGGTGATGACTCGCGCTGCGCGTGGTTGGTGGTCTGCCGATGCGCCGCTAGGCGACTTCGCTTATGCATTCCGCATTGACGGCGGGCAGCCGCTGCCCGATCCGCGCTCGATGTGGCAGGCGGAGGGCGTATTCGGCAAGTCGCGTCAAGTTGACCACAGTCGCTTTCAGTGGACGGACCAGACTTGGCAAGCGCCGCCGTTGGCTTCCTGCGTCATATATGAGCTCCATGTCGGCACCTTCACGCCGCGCGGGACGTTCGATGGCGTCATTGAGAACCTTGACTACCTGCGCGACCTAGGCATCAGCTTCGTAGAGCTCATGCCGGTCAACGAGTTCGCCGGCTCGCGCGGCTGGGGATACGACGGCGTCGCGCTGTATGCACCGCACCATGCCTACGGCGGGCCGGCGGGTCTTAAACGCTTGGTGAATGCCTGCCACGAGCGCGGTTTGGGCGTCATCCTCGACGTGGTCTACAACCATACGGGGCCGGAGGGCTGCTTCCTCCCGCAGTTCGGGCCTTACTTCACTGAGCGCTACCGCACGCCTTGGGGGCCGGCGGTGAACTTCGACGACCGCGGCAGCGACGAAGTACGGCAGTTCGTCATCCAAAACGCCTTGATGTGGCTGCGCGATTACCACATCGACGGCCTGCGGCTGGATGGCGTGCACGCGATATTCGACCAGTCGGCAGTGCACATTCTAGAGGAATTGGCGGGCGCCGTGCGGCGCTTGGAGGCGGAGCTGGGCAGACACTTGTTCCTCATCGCCGAAAGCGACCTCAACGACCCGCGCCTCGTGCGGCCGCCGGAAGCCGGCGGGTACGGGTTGCACGCAATGTGGGCCGATGATTTTCACCACGCCTTGCACACGGTGCTTACGGGCGAACGAGACGGATACTATGAGGACTTCGGCCGGCTGGCGGACCTGGCGAAGGTTCACACGGAGGGGTTTGTCTACGACGGGCGGCACTCGGCATATCGCGGGCGGCGCCACGGCCGGCCGGCCGGCGGCTTGGCGGGATCGCGGTTTGTGGTGTTCTTGCAGAATCATGACCAGGTGGGCAACCGAGCGTTGGGCGAGCGGATCGGGCAACTCGTCAGCCCGGCTCGCGCGCAGATTGGCGCCGCCTTGGTCTTGATGTCGCCTTTCGCACCGCTGATCTTCCAGGGCGAGGAATGGGGCGCGTCGACGCCGTTTCAGTTCTTCACTGACTTCAGCAGCCCCGAACTGGCCGAGGCGGTGCGCCAGGGGCGGCGACGCGAGCTTGCGGCGTTCGGCTGGGATCCGGCGAAAATTCCCGATCCGCAGGCATTGCTGACTTTTGAAAGCTCGCGACTGAACTGGGACGAGCTCGCCCGCCCGCCGCACGCGAAAATGTTGGAATGGTACCGGCGCCTGATCGCGCTGCGCAAACAGCGCCCCGAACTGTGCAATGGCCGGTTGGATAAAGTGTGTGCGCGCTTCGACGAGGGCGCGGGCTGGTTAGCGATCCGGCGCGAGACGACAGCCGTAATATGCAACTTTTCGTCGCGGCAACAGCAAGTGCGCCTGGATTTCGGCGAAACCGGCTCGGGCGGTGAGTCGTGGCGCCCACTGCTCGCGTCAGGTAATCAATACGCGCTGTCCGGCGAGAGTATCGAGTTGAGTGCTGAGTCGGTCGCCATTCTCGGGACATAGCACTGAGACGGGGATTCTGCGCGGAGGCCAGAGTGATGAAGTGATAAAGTGATAGAGTGATAAGGGGGTTCCGCGGATGGTTCTTTATCACCCTATCACTTTATCACCTTATCTCGGCGGGTGGGCCCGGCAGCATTCAGCGCGATTCAAGCTCGCGTAGCTTGGCCTGCGCCGGTCGATGATTGGGGTCCAGCTCAAGGGCTTTGCGGAGCAGACGAATCGCCTCTTCGCGGCGGCCCTGTTCCAGCTCCACATATGCCAGGCGATAGACGACTTCCGCGTTTCCCGGCTGTATGGTTGAAGCGCGTTCGAACCAGCGTCGCGCTTCGTCGTTGTCGCCTAAGTGACCGGCGATCACGCCCAGGCGAAAGCTGGCCAAAAAGCTGTTCGGGTCCACGCTCAGTACTCTTGTGAACTGGACCTTGGCGGCGTCCCAGCGGCGCATGTTCATCAGCGCAATGGCATAGTCTATCAAAATGCCAACGTGGTCGGGGGCTAATTGCAGCGCTTGCTCGAAGTACTCACAGGCGGCCGTATTCTGGCCGGCGCGATGCTTGGTGTT
>JAGPEO010000029.1:0-15153 GCA_018056925.1 Phycisphaerae bacterium | reverse complement strand
CGAATGGAACGAGCAGGAACATCCACTCCGGCGCGTAATGCCCGGGCTTGCGGAGCATCAGCACCAGGCCGACCAGCGCCGGGCCGATGAACCAGGCCAGCGGCAGCGGGGCCAGGCGAAGCCGCGGATTGAGGCCTTCGGCCATCTCGCCGGTCGGCTCGTAGATGTCGGCGTAGTTCCGGGCGGATACGAACATGTAAGACTTGAGCGCCAGCAGTCTGATCAGTTTGGCAGGCTGTGAACGCCACAGTTCGAAAGCCTGGTTGCGGAAATAGCGATCGACGTCCGCCCAGTTCGGCTGGCGGCCCGTAGCTTGTTGATAGACGTTCTTTGTATCCAGGTGCATGCGGTCGCGGGAGGTGCTCACGCCCGGAATAGGCGTATACGAGCCATTGGAAGTGGCGTGATTCCCTTGCAACAGCGTAATGCCGGCCCCGGCCTGGACGGGGAATAGGCCACCGCCGGCGTACCAGTTGTGCAGTGTGACGGGGGTGACAATCACGGCCGCCACCGCGATCGGCAGCAGTGCCTTAACGACTGACTCGCGCTTACGATCGCCCAGCACAAACAGCCAGATGGCGACCATCGGCAGCAGTAGAATCGCCGGTGCGAATGCTACAGTGAGCAGCCCCAATGCGGCGCCTGCGGCGAGCAGGCGCGGCCACGATTGACGCTCCTGGACGTAAACCAAAGCCGCCCACGCCGCCACTACCAGTAGCAGGTGCAGCGAACTGGCCAGCACGCGCAACATGGCCGAGGCCGGCTCCAGCAGCAGCAGGTAGAGCGCGACGGCGCCGAGGGCGACTCCAGCCCCGAAACGCCGGCGGCAAGTCCACCCCAGCAGAACCACGGCAGCCAGATCGGCCAGCATCTGCAGCACGTATACGGAGGTTAGCTGGCCCCCCAGCCAGCGCAGGCCGCCCAAAAGATACGGGTACAGCGGTGCGGAAAAGAACGGATGGTCCAGAACCAGCTTGCCGGCGGCGATGTCGCCAGCCCATTCCCAGTAAACTCGGGCGTCATTGATTGGATGCTGAGCCAAAGGTGTGCCGCAGTAACCGGCCAAGATGAGGCAGCGGATCGCCAGCCCGGTGAGGCAGAGGCCGATTAGAGCCGGAATGAAATATCGGTCGGGCCAGGAGGTTTGTTCGTTGCTCGGACCAGACGTACGTTTCGTTGCGACTGGCGCAGCGGCGCGGTCCTTAGAATCCTTTCGTGGCGCCCGGCTTGAATGCGCGTGTTTTCCGCTTGTCATCAGTTTTCACTCGGCAGTGCTGCCCGGTAGGGTTTGGATTGCAGGTAAAGCTCGAGGCGGGCCCGCGCCTCGGCAGCTTCGGTTCCGGCTAACAGAGCGCAGGTGGCACGCGCGGTTTCAACAGCCTCCGGGAAACGCCCGGCTTCGGCGTATGCGGCGGCCAGGGTGTCCAACATATTCGGGTCCTGGCGGCCGGTGAGTTCGCAGGCACGCTCGGCCAGGACAACCGCCTCGCGCCCGTCGCGGACGGTCGGATCGGGATGCGTGGCCAGTTGCCAGGCCAGGTTGTTCAGCAGGCCGGCTTCGTCGGGTTTGAGCCCTGCGGCCTCGCGCCAGAGCTGCAGGGCTTCTTTCGGTTCTCCGGCCATGAGCAGCACGCGGCCCAGGTCGTTGCACACTGGGGCGCGATCGACCGGACGCCGGGCGGCCGCCAGGGCCGTGCGGTAATAACTTATCGCGGCGGCGACGCGGCCCTGCTCAATGAGGGCGTTCGCCAAGGCGTAGTTGGCCTCGTAATAGCCGGGCGCGAGCGCGAGGGCCTTAAGATAGCTTTGGATCGCTTCGTCACGTCGCCCGCGTTGCTCGAGCGCGACGCCGTGGCAGAAGTAGGCGCGTTTGTTCTGGGGGTAAGCCTCAATTGCAGCGGCCCAGAGCTCCTCGGGATGGTAATAGGCCTGGTTCCTAGCGATGGCTGTGGCGGCCAGGGTGATGGTGAACGCGAGCGCGAGAGCTGGGCCGGCGTACTTGGAAAGGCTAGCCTTCGACTTTCGCGTTTCGGCGCGCTGTAGCAATGCGTGAACCGCAAGTACGACGAGAACGATAGCGCCCGCAAGTGGTAAATACATGCGGCGCTCGGCGCCCACTTCCGATGCGATTGGGACTATGCTCGAAGTCGGCGCGAGGATCACAAATACCCACGCGGCGGCATACCCCAGGCGCGGGCGACGCCAACAGACTGCCACCACGGCGATAAGCACCACGGCCAGACCGACTGCGTAAGGCAGAGCCGTCGCCACGGGTATGCTTCGGGCCTGGCCGTAGTCCAATAAGAGCGGATGCGGCCAGAATATCAGCCTCAGATAGCGCGGGATGATGAGGCACTGATTCAGCAGGTAGGTCAGCGGCCCGACGCCCAAATGCCAGCCGACCGATCGGGTGCGCGGTCCGGCCGCCATGAGGGCCGCCAGGATGATCCAGGTAGCGGCGAGCCCGGCGTACAATGGCCAGCGCCGGCGCCATACGGCAGAGAACGGCTCGCGCCGGAAGGCCCAGTCGTAGAACACCACCATGAGCGGGGCCGTGACCATCACTTCCTTGCTGGCCATGCCCAGAGCACAGGCGACGATGGCCGCCGAGTTCCAACGCCAGGGGCGCGCAGCGTGCGCCACGCGAATCGCGCAATACAGCGTAAGCAGGTAGAACAGCCCCATGATGGATTCACTGCGCTGCGAGACGTAGGCGATGCATTCGGTCTGCAGTGGGTGAACCAGCCATAGTAGCGCTGTAACAAGGGCAATGCCGTCCGCGGAATTCTTGAAACGGTCGCCCAGGGCCGGCCCGCGGAGCGTGCGCCGCACGATGCCGTAGAGCACCAGGCTAGCGAGAACGTGGACGGCGATGTTCAGGGCGTGGTAACCGCGGACGTCCGTGCCGCCAAGCGCGTAGTTGAGTTGCAACGAGAGCGTGACGACCGGCCGGCCGGAATCGGGCAGGTCGCGCGGTGCGAATATCGCGCTCCAGGGCGGCCAGAGCGTGCGCAGGTGCCGGCCCTCGGGAATGGCCACGTCATCAAAAACGAAGGGCGCGCCGAGACTGTTGGCGAACACCGCCGCGCCGATGACGATCAGCAGCCACGGCGCGTAACGCGCTACGCGCGAGCGCGGCCGGCAGGAAGCCGGCGCGACGGATTCCAACGTGACGGCCGAGCGCGTTTTCACGGCTAGCTGCGAGGGCGCGTGGGCGGTCCGGTTTGCAGGACCGGCAGCGACGCACCGTTCTTGTCATTGGCGACCAGTTCGAAGCGGAGCTGATGGCGCTCGAAGATGTCCTTCTGAAACGTCGGATCGATGGGTATCGGGTACTCACCGGAAAAGCACGCGTGGCAAAAGTCGCCGTTGCCGGTTTTGGCGGCCGCCAGCATGCCTTCGAGCGACAGATAGGCCAGCGAGTCCACTTCGAGATAATCGCGGATTTCCTCAACCGTACGGGTGTGGGCGACCAGTTCCTCGCGGCTGGGAAAGTCGATGCCGTAGTAGCAGGGATGGCGAATGGGCGGACTGGCGACGCGCAGGTGAATTTCCCTGGCGCCGGCTTTGCGCAACGAGGCCATTTTGCCGCGCGTGGTCGTGCCGCGCACGATCGAATCTTCGACCACGACCAGGCGCTTTCCGGCCACCACGGCGCGGATCGGGTTGAGCTTCATGCGCACCGTCAGGTCGCGGATGTACTGCGTGGGCTGAATGAACGAGCGGCCGACGTAGTGGTTGGTGGTGAAGCCGCGCCCGACCGGAATGCCCGACTGTTCGTGGAAGCCCATGGCGGCGCAGCGAGCGCAGTTTGGCACGGGGATGACCAGGTCCGCGTCGGCCGGGGCTTCCTGTGCCAGGGCGCGGCCCATTTCTTTGCGCACCAAGTGTACGTTTTCGCCGAACACCAGGCTGGAGGGGTCGGCGAAGTACACGTGCTCGAAGATGCAGTAGCCGCGGCGGATCTGGCTTTGATCGACGAAACGCCGTGATTGCATGCCGTGCGGAGTCAGGGTGATGATTTCGCCCGGCTCGACGTCGCGGACGTACTCGGCGTCGATCATGTCCAAGGCGCAGGTTTCGCTGGCGACCACCCAGGCCTCGCCCTGGCGGCCCAGGCACAGCGGGCGGTTGCCGGAGGGATCACGCACCGCTTCGATGCGGTCGGGATAGGCCAGCAACAGGCAGTACGAGCCGGTCAGGTGCCGCAGCACCGCCGCCAGCGGGTCGGGCTGGCTGGCGAAGTCGCGGTCGGCCAGCATGTGCAGAATAACCTCGGTATCCGAGGTCGTGATGAATATGTGGCCGTGCTCTTCGTGCTGTCGCCGAATCTCCGCGGCGTTTACCAGGTTGCCGTTGTGGCAGATGGCGACTTGGCCGATGGAGCAGCGGACGATCAGGGGCTGCACGTTGGACTCGCTGCACGAGCCCGTCGTGGAGTAGCGCACGTGACCGATGGCCATCGGTCCGCGCAACTTCTCCAGCTCGCGCTGGTCGATGGCGTCGGTGACCAGGCCCATGCCGGCGATGCGGGTTACCTGCTGCCCGTCGGCCACGCAGATGCCGGCCGATTCCTGACCGCGGTGTTGGAGGGCGTACATGCCGAGGAGCGTTAGGTGTGCGGCGTCCGGGTGCCCGGCAATTCCGAACAGACCGCAATAGTGGCGGACTTCTCGGTTCATTCAATACCTATACCGGCTGGCGGCCCGGCATGCAACAGCCGTCCGCCTCGAATGCGCCGGCCGGGCGTTTGAAAGTGGCGTGCTTCTCGGCCGCGCCATTGACCTGCCGCGCTCCTGCTGGATAATGACCCGCGGAAGCGAGGATTTCGACTCCCTTTCGAGAGCCGTCGTGCGGTCTGTGACGGATCAAGCTCAGTCGCCTTGTCGGAGCTGGCGCGCAGCCATGCTGCGCCCGAAGCTCCATGTGATGATAGCGCTGGTGGCCGTGCTGCTGGGCGGCGCCTTGGGCGCGCCGCGCCCCGCAGCCGCGCAGATCGAGCCGGAGGAGCCGCTGCTGCCGGTTGAGATCAGCGCCCGTGACGTTGAGATGCGCGGGCGCTATGTGCGGCAGTGGAAGGAGGACGGGACCTGGATTCTTATGTTCACGGGCGGGTTCCGGCTCGATATGGGGCAGCGGCACCTGTCGGCCCACTCGGGCGTGGTATGGATCACGGCGGCCGTCGACGGGGAGGGCCGGCGCTATAGCGTGTTCACGGTTTACCTGTCCGAGAATGCCTGCGTCCGGGAATTCGGCGGCACGACGATCGAGGACAACGTGCTGCTGGTCAGCAACCTGCGGACGTACGGCAAGATCATTAAATACAGTGACGTACATTCGCCAGAGAGTGGAGTACAGTCGCCCCTTTACGCACAGGCGCTGCGCGACCGGGCGGCGATCGAGAGCGGAGCAGTGCCGCCGGTAGCGGCGCCGCCGGCGGTGGTCGAAGTGCCGGCTCCGGGCGAGCTCGAGATCGCCCGCCCAGAAGAGGCGCCAGAGCCCGAGGCGCCGTCGGGGATTGTTCGTTACAACGTGCCCGGCCTGGAGCCGGCACTGACCGAGGAGGGATTGCAGGTCTACGTGGCGATCGGCCAGCCGCAGCAGCGGGTGTACTTCTCGCGGGCCGGCGGACCGACGTCACCCATGCTGGAAATTCTGGCCGATAACGCGGTCATCTTTCCGGCCGAGGATTTCGCGGGCGGTGTTTTGAGCGGCGAAGAGGGCGAGCCGGAAATCGAGGCTGTCGAACCGGCGCCCGGGCAAGGCGGACCAGAGGGGCTGCGCCAGGCGCCGGAGAACCTGCCTGGGGAGCCGGCGCCGGAGCAGGGACCGCTACCGACGAAGGCCATCGGGCGGAACATCCGCGCCGTGTATCTCGAAGGCGACGTGCTGCTCACGCTGGGCACGAGTTTCATCCGCGCCTGCCGGCTGTACTACGATTTTGAACGCGATCGCGCGATTATTCTGGACGCGACTTTTCGTGCCGAGTTGCCCGACCGCAACATCCCGCTATACGTGCGGGCGGACGAGATTCGGCAGCTTTCGGCCCGCCAGTTCGCCGCCACGAATGCGAAGGTCACGACCAGCGAATTTCACACGCCGCATTATCACGTGGGCGCCGAGCAGATCGTGCTCACCGACACGACCCACCGTGACGCGGAGGGACGCGCGGTCGGAAACACCAAGGGCCAGTACGACATTCGCGACGCCACGTTCAACGTAGGCGGGGTGCCGCTGCTGTGGTGGCCGCGCGTCAAAGGCACTTTCGAGGAGAGCGAGACGAGCTTGAAGCGCATCCGCGCCGGGTATGACGACGATTTCGGGGCGGTGCTCGAAACCGAGTGGTACCTGTTCAACCTGCTGGGCATTCCAGAACCGGAAGGCTTCGACACGACCGCGCGTCTGGATTACTACTCCGACCGCGGGCCGGGCACGGGGGTTAACGTCGACTACGAGCGGCCGACCACTTACGGCCTGTTCCGCGGCTATTACATCCACGATGACGGGCGCGACAATCTCGGCCCGCTGCGCAGGGCGGAGGAAGAGCCGAGCACCAACGAGCGCGGGCGGGTTCTGTGGCGCCATCGCCATTATCTGCCCGACGACTGGGAGCTGACGCTCGAAGCGGCCTACTTCAGTGACAAAAACTTCCTCGAGGAGTACGAAACCGACGAGTTCTTCGAGGGCAAGCAGGAAGAGACGGCTTTCTATTTGAAGCGGGCGCGCGGGAACGAGGCCGTCACGCTGCTGTCCAACTGGCGCATGCTCGAATCGTACACGGCCACCGAGCATCGGCCGGAGGTGACCTACCGGCGCCTGGGCGACACGTTCCTCGATCCGCTCGTGATGTACCACGAGTCGCGCTTCGGGATGGTGACATACAGGCCCGCGGAACTGACCTGGGATAACTTGCAGTTCCAGTTGTACAACGAGCGCTTCGCGCCCGGCCCGATCTTTGACCGGAATTACCGGGTGACGGATTCGACGGCCCGCGGCGACGTGCGGCAGGAATTCGAGCTGCCGCTGAAGCTTGGGGCGTACAACTTCGTGCCGTTCGCGACGTTGCGCGGGTCGTATTGGGACGGGCAGCCGCGCGATTCGGGCGCCTTGTGGCGTTGGTTCGGAGTGGGCGGTGTGCGTGCCAGCACGATCTTCAGCCGCGTGTATGATTCCATCGAGTCGGCGCTATTCGACATTCATCGCATCCGGCACATCATCAAACCGGAGGTCGTGGCGTGGAGCGCGGGCAGCAACGTTCGCAGCGATGAACTGACGCCGTTCACGTATGGGATCGAGACGATCGACCCGTTCTACGGGTTTGGAGCGCGCGTGGCTCAGACCTGGCAGACCAAGCGTGGCCCGGCGGGGAACGAACGCTCGGTGGATGTGGTCACGCTTAACCTGGGGGCGGGCTTTTTTGGCAATGCGGACGATCGGCCGAATATCTCTGACGGCTGGGTGGACCCGATTCGCCCGGAGAATAGCTGGACCAACAACTACATCGGCGGCGATGCGGCTTGGCGCATCAGCGACACCACCGCCCTACTGTACGACTTCAACATAGACACCAACGACTGGCGGCTCGACCGGCACAACATCTCATTCGTGGCCGAGCGTTCGCCGCGGCTCTCGTACGTGCTGGGCTACCGCGAGGCGAAGCCGCTGAACCTGGAGATGATCGGCGGCGGCTGGAATTACCAGCTAACCGAGAAGTACACGTCGGCCTTCCGCGGTTGGTATGACCTGTCGCGCGGCGAGGTAGGCGAGGTGACGGTGGCGTTCATCCGCAAGCTGCCGCGCTGGTACGTATCCGTGGCGCTGGCCTACGACGAAGTCGAGGACGACTACAGCATTTCGTTCTCCATCTGGCCGGAAGGCGTGCCGGAGTGGGCCTTGGGGCCGCGGCGTTTTGTGCCGCTGGGCAGCTCGACGGGCATTCGGCCGGGCCCAGCGGTGCGGTAAGCGTCAGACCCGGCGTATACTCGGGGCATGTCAGGGCTTGACTCGGCTTCGTTTGGGACAAGCGTCGGCAGCGGCGCCGAACGGCCGGCGCCGCAGGTGTTCGGCGTTCATTTGAAGGCGGGCGGCGTCGCCATGGACGCGGCGCTGGCGGAGGTCGCGGCACAAGCAGACCGCATTCTGCAGCGGCTTTGGGCTCCCAACGAGCTGAAGCAACGGCTGGGCGACCTCACGGCTGAACTCAAAGCCGCGGCCCGCATCTTCTGTACGGGGCCGGTGCGCGTTCCCGAAGTAGGCGACCTGCGATTTGAGCCCGTAATCATTACGCCCACACGGTTTGTCTGGCGCAAGCTCCTTTTCGTGCCCTTCGCGCTACTGATCATGGCGTTCTGGCTGGCCCAGGTCACGCACATGCTCAAACTTCCCTTCACGCTGCCGCTGGGAGCCTTCGGGTACGTACTTTCGATGGGAGGCATAGCGCTGGTAATGTGGATCTGGCGAACCACCGTGCGGCCATCATACGTTCGGCTGGCGCCCGGCATGGTCCAGGTGCTCGAGTACCGGCTGCGCGGCGGGAAACCGGTTATCCGCAGCTATCCGATGCTGCCGGGTACGCTGGTTGTAGTGCGACAAGGCAAGAAAGAGCGTCGCCCGTCGGTTGTGCAGCTCGTACGCGGCGACCAGGCGGACGTGTTGCCGGTGTCGCAGATGAAAGACTCCGACGAAGCCATGGAGCATATCTGGCAGGCGCTGCTCTCAACCGCCCCGACGCCGCCGTTGAACGAAGAGGAACTGGTGGGCTGAGCCGGGTCTGACGTTCGCCAGTGTCGTGGTCGCCCTTCCGGCGCCAATCCTCCTCGCCCCCTTCCTATTGAGGCTCAGACCTCAACAGTGGCACACGGCGAGCGCCCACGCGCCTGCCGTCGCTCAATGCGGTGTGAAACTCATTGCCAAGTAAAGCACGATCTCCACGGCAATCAGAATAATGATGATCCACTCGAGTGCTTCGATGCGGCGGTTCGCCTGGCGGTCGGAAATCTTGTCATAAATGCTTTCTATGGTTTGCAGCTTGCGCAAGATGCTGCTGTCCCAATCGTTCAAATGGAAACGGTTGGAGGCAGTGCGGTAAACGCGCGCCAGGTACTGATCCCCCAGCAGTTTTACCGCGTTATTAACGCCTTCAAACAGCATTGCGCTGTCCATCTGCAGCCGGGCGATGTGCCAAAGGTCCTTGGCCCCGAAGCCGCGCCGGCGGCCCCAGCGGCGCGGCAAGGCGGCGTAAGCCTGGGCCACAACGTCGTCGAGCCGGTCGTCCAGGAAGCGCAGCTCCAGCAACTCGACATTCGCGAATTCGAGCACGGCCCGCACGTCGTAGGCGTCGGGATCGCAGATCAGTGCGGCGTTCCAGTCCACCACCGTCGCATCGTCCAGGCCGAACGAGAGCTGTGCCGCCAGGGCATCGTCGCGCTCCTGCCTGGAGAGCGGTTCGCACTCCGCCCGCAGAATCTGGGCCAGGCACGCCGCGTTAGCAGCGATGACGTCGGCCGGTCGCTGCGGCGGCGTGAAAGCGTCGAGCTGGTAAATAATGTAGTCCTCGACCAACTGGGAGACCTGGGGCATGGAGACGGCCGGTTCGATTGTCCTGAGCAGGCTCTCGACGAAGATCCGCGAATGATCGACAAGCTGCGTTTGGTCCCAAATGGCGCCACTCAGCGCCAATACGTCCGTCAGCGAGCCGGAAAGCGGGATGCTGAACGCCACCGAAACCGCTCCGAAATCATAGATCACGGCGTCGGCGGTATTCAGACTCGAGTGCGCGCCGATGGTGAGCGGCTGGACGGTCTGTGTCACGCGCAGTGGCGGCGGCTGATACTCGAAGAAGCGCGGCGCGCGCCGTTTGCGGCGCACGGCCTCGCGCTGCGTCAAGGCAGCAATGCGCCGTTCGGCATCCTCCAGGTCGATTGCCTGGCCGACGTCATAGGCGAACAGAATGTGACACGTTCCGCGGGCGATCTGGACGTGGCCTGGGGGGCTGCAGACGGGCGTCGCGCCGGCCTGGGCTGTTCCTTCCGACTCCACCATGAGTTCTCACTCGACAGTTCCCGGCCAAGTCTAGGCGCGCTGCGGCACGCTGACTGTGCCCCAGCCTCCATTACAACTCTGCAATATCTGTCCACCTGCGATGCCCAAACGCACGGGTGCCATGCCCAAGCTCTAAGCGCGGGCATGCCGCGTTAGGAGTCACGACTTCCCGGCCGGTCCAGCGGACGCACAGATCCAATGACCTTCATTACAATTTACGTTAGCTGTAATTTAGATATCTGTATTGGGGCATTCAGTATTACGCGCGATAGTCCTGATTGAGCCACCGGTTGGGAATGATGTGGTAATCAGGAAAAAGATATGTTTAAACTCCGCGCACTGATCGTCGCTTCCGCGCTAATAGTCGCCCTTCCGCTGACCGCCTGCGGCAGAAATTCGAACGGGGCAATGCGGGCGACCGACACGAGCCCCCCGCCGCGCACGCTGTCAACGGCCTCGTTCGAAACTACACCCGCGCCGGCCCTTGAAAGCGGGCGGACCTACGAGCCCGCTCCGCCGCCTGGCGAACAGGCTCTGGTCGGATTCGAATCCCCGTCCCCTGCCGCGCCGTCAGGCGAGGCGGATGCCGACTGTCCCTGCATGCACGAGAACCAGGGGCCGTGAACGCGTTTTTTCAATAACTGAGGGTGAGAAGCCGAATCTGCATTCTCAGAGGAAGCTGGAACACCACTCGCGAAAACCTGTCCGCGGGGCATGACCGCGCTGAGCGCTTGGGCAGGCCGCCCCGCCGGCAAGCAGCGCCCCCCGTGCAAGGACCGGCGTTTCGCAATACTCTGTTGAGTCGATGACGGAGTGTTTCCGGACGCGACGGGACTGAATCGGGAGCTAACGTGCGCTGCGGATATTTTGACTGCTTCAGCGGGGCGGCCGGCGACATGATCCTGGCCGCCATGATTCACGCCGGTTGTCCGTTGGATGCGCTGCGCGAGACAATTGCGCGGCTAAAACTCCCGGGAGTGGAACTGCGCGCCGAGGTGGTCCGCCGCGGCGGGCTGGCGGCGACGCACGTCGCTGTCGAAGTCGCCGCGTCCTCGCACCCGCATCATCGGCACCTGCCGGAAATTACGGGCTTGATCGAGCAGGCGGGGCTGGCGCCGCGAGTCCGAGAGCGAGCGCTCGCGATCTTCCAGCGCCTCGCTGAAGCAGAGGCGGCCGTCCATGGTATCCCGATAGAACAGGTCCATTTTCACGAAGTCGGCGCGGCAGACGCAATTGTGGACATTGTGGGGGCCTCCGCCGGATTCGAGCTTCTGGGGGTTGAAAAGGTCGTTTGCTCGCCGATTCCGACCGGCTCCGGCGTGGTCGTCTGCGAACACGGCGTTTTACCCGTGCCGGCGCCGGCCACCGCGAATCTGCTCAAGGGCGCGCCGCTGGCCGCCTGCGAGGAAGAAGGCGAGCTAGTCACGCCGACCGGGGCGGCGATCCTGACGACGCTGGCCGAAAGTTATGGGCCGTTGCCGCCGATGCGCCTGGAAGCGATCGGCTACGGCGCCGGCACGCGCGAAGGACGCACGCGGCCGAACCTGTTGCGGCTATTGATCGGGCAGGTCGAACAGGAAAGCACCGCTGAGCGTGACTCGGTCGCGGTGCTTGAGGCGCAGGTGGACGACAGCCCGGGGCAGAACCTGGCATACGCGTGCGAGCGGCTGCTGAGAACGGGTGCGCTGGATGCGTACATCGTGCCGATAATCATGAAAAAGGGTCGTCCGGGGCAGCTTATAACCGTGCTTTGCCGGCCGGAGGACGTGAACGCGATGGAGCGCGTGCTGTTCGAGGAGACGACGACGCTGGGCGTGCGGCGCCATGAGGCCACGCGTGCCAAGCTGCCGCGCTCCGTCGTGCAGGTCGAAACGCGCTTTGGCCCCATCCGGCTGAAGGTGGCCGCCGCCGGGCCCGGCGAGCGTGCATGGCCGGAATATGAGGATTGCTCGGCGGCGGCGCGGGCCGGTGGCGTGTCCTTGCGCGAAGTGCAGGAAGAGGCCCTGCGCGTTTGGCGTGCGCAGAAGAGCTGAAGGCGTGAACGATAGCGGGAGCATTCTCGAAGGCGTTCTGATACTCCTGGCGGTATTGGCCGTGGTGGCGTGTGCCTTGACAGTGCGCCGGCAACATTCGCTCTGGCCAACCGCACGAAGAAAGCATGCGGCCGAATCTTCGGCGGCGGGTGAAAACGCTGACCCCGCGTTGGGCCGCGGACTACTCGACTTGTGCGGGCGTTTTGAAGAATTGGTGAACCGCCTGGAGGCGCAATGGGAGGGGCGGATTTCGCGGCTTGAGCAAGCCGTGGCGGCGGTGGATGGTCGCGTTGGACAACTGGAATGTCTGCACCAGCCGCCTGCGGTGAGCGCGGTTGCCGAGCCGCCTGAGCCGGCGGAGCGGCCGGTGGAGTCGCCGCTGGTTTATGAAAGTGAGCCGGCTGCCGTAGGTATGGTGGCGGAGCCGGCGCCTGAAAGCGGGATCACGTCGAAAAACCTGCCGGCCGCCGACGTTTGGCCCGAGATGCAGCGTATCTACGAAATGGCGGATAAAGGGGTATCGGCCATCAAGATTGCCGAAACGGTGGCCGTTCCGCTGGGGGAAGTCGAGGTGGCCCTCAACTTGCGGCGGTTCGCGGGCGGGGCCTGAGCCGCCGGGCCCGGAAGCATGGGCTTGGCGCAACCCGGTCGGCACGTCACTCTTATGGAGTAGCCAGGAGGAGTGTGTGCGAGGTGAGGTCGAATCGCATGTTCGTGAAGAGCCGGCGCGCCGCGCTCTGCGGCGCGGTCTTGGCTTTGTTGGCCGGCCAGGCGCTGGGAGGGACCCATCCGCGTCTGTTGATAAGCCCCGCCGATGTGCCGCGCCTGCGTTACGCCTGCGGCGTCGCGACTGATTACGATGCGGCAAATGGGGGCCGCCCAGGCTCGCATGTCTTGGAATTCCAAGCGCTGCGCAGTCATTCACTGGGCCGCCTCGCTGATGATCCGCTGCCCGGCGAGATCAGCGCAGTAGCGTTCCTGCACTTGATCGAACCGGCCGACCCGCTGGCCGCGCAACGTCTGGCGCTGATTGAAAGGACTCTGCGCCAGCCGGGGCCGGCGCTGGTCAGCAATCTGGAAATGGTGCTCGCGCTGGACTGGTGTTGGGCAGATCTGCCGCCCGACGCGCGGCGCACATTCATCACCAATCTGGCGCAGTCCGCGGGCCTGCTTACGGCCGCCGACAGCCCGCTCGATCACCGCGTCTTTCGTGAAAAACTTGCCGCGCTAGCCGCGGCCGCGCTGATCGACGAGGAGGATGAGTCCAGCGCCTCCTGGGGCCGGATGCGCCGCGTGATTTTGGACGCCGGCGGCGAGTATTTCCGAAAGACGTTCCCGAAGTTCCTGGAGTGGCGTGGCCTGGCGCCGACTAGCCCGACCGCGGGACCAAACGAAGAGAATGACGTAGCGCTGGCAGTTGAGATCGCCGGTCTGGCGCTGGGTACCGACGCCTGGCAGGAGTTCGGTCCGCGCGTCGGACGCTGCTTGGAACACTATGTTTTCGCGTCTTTCGCGCACCCGGCTCTGCAGCACGCCTTCATTCGCGACGACGGCACCGATGCCCCCCTCTCGCCCGCACCGCGTTGGGACGAATTGCATCCGCTCACAGCGCACCTGATCGCGCTGCGCACCGGCGATTCAGCCGCCGGCTTCGTCGCGCGCCGCGTCGACCAACGCCTGCGTGGGGCCGCGGCCGAGCCGCTGGCTTTGCCTTGGCAGTGGGTGCCCATTGTTTTCGACCTTGCGGATGTGCCGCGCTGCGACTTTTCGCGCCTGCCGTTGGCGCGCAATTTCGGCGGAGCGGTGGTGTTTCGCAGCGCCGCCGGGAAATCCGAGACGGGCGTTTGGATTGAAGCCGGTCAGCCGTTTCTGCGGCGCGGTCAGCATTTTGACGCGGGGCACTTCCTGATCTACAGCGGCGGGCACTTGACGGTTTCCGGCGGCGATGACATCTGCCTCGAAGCCGTGCCCGCCAAAAACGGCGAGCAGCGCTTGGGTCGCAGCCCGCGGCCGTTCGAGTTCGAGCAGTACTTCGCGTCCGCAATCGCACATAACTGTCTGGTCTTGCAGGGACTGTTGCGCACCGAACGCTGGTACGGTCTGCCGTACCAGCCATTGGCCGGGCAGCGTCTGATCGAAGGTACGTGTGTAGACTTCGCGGCTGATCTGGACGGCAACCCGCGGCAGACCGGGCGACAGATTGCCTACGGACAAAATGCGGACGTGGCCTACCTGGCGCTGGACCTGCTGCCCGCTTATGAGCCGCGCCTGGCATCGGCCTATACACGGGAATTCTTGTTTCTGGATGGACGCGCCCTGCTGGTTGTTGACCGCCTGCGCGGCGCGGGGGAATCCGATCCAATGTGGGTCGTCAACATTCCCGCCCGCCCAACGCTGGACGGCTCGGAACTCGCGACCGCCGAACAAATTGCGGGCGACGGCCCCGACGCCGGCATATGGCGGGCGGATCAGGTCGCCTGGCTGCGCTGGGCGGATGGCGACGGCGTCGCGTACATGACCAGTCTACTGCCCAACCCGCGCAAGCTGTGGATCGTCGGCGGACCGGCCAAAAGCATGACTGTTCCGCAGGGCCCGCACGCCGGCCGCGTCTACAGCGGCGGCGACCCGGCCGGTTTCGAAAATTTGATACAGCCGGCCGCCAAGCGGAATCCGCAAAATGCCTGGTTCCGACTGGGCCAACCGACGGTGCTCGGCTCAGGTTTCGCTCAACACGCGCACTGGGGCCGAATCGAAATCGCGACCGCCCAAAAGGCGAATGCCTGCCTGTTTGTGACCCTCTTCTTCATCGAGGCGGACCGGCGGCAAGCTCCGCCCGTTTCAACCGAGATGGACGGGCGCGAGCTGCGGATCAAGTTCGCCGACGCCCGGCCCGCGACCGTGGCGCTGCGGCTGGACGATCAACTTGGCGTGACCGTTACGCGCCCGGACGGTACGGAGTGGAAGTCGCCCTCCTCAATTGAGAGCGATGCAAGCCTGGTCGAGGAGTAGTAACCGGCCCTGACGCGCCGCCGGGCACGGCGCCGGCGTTGACGGGCGGCGCGTCAGGGCCGGTTACTAC
>JAGPEO010000332.1 GCA_018056925.1 Phycisphaerae bacterium | reverse complement strand
TGTTACGACCAACGGTCGGGTGCCATGCCCAAGCGCCAAGCGCGGGCATGCCTAACCGACTCAACCTCCCAGCCTTGAGACGCCGACCGCGTTGCAGGCGCTCGACTTGCTGCCGGTTGTGCGGCAGAATGCCCGGCGATGTTCGGTGCCGCGAAAACGGCTTCAGTCATACTGGTGGCAGCTCTCGACACGCGGGCTGCGGTCCAGGCGATCGACCTCGGCGTCATTATTTGCGGGGGACTTTGCGCACTCGGAGTCGTGTTCTGGCTGATCCGCCGGGGTGAGTGGCGCAACCCGCTGGCCGGCGTGCGGGCCGCCGCTTTGTGGCGCGTCACCCCTGCGCCATTAGCCGGCTTTCCGGTGCAACCTGAGGCAGGCCGCCAACCCGAGGTTGACCAATCCGCTGAACCGGGGCGTGCCGAAATCCCGAGCCTTCCTGCGGCACGACTGACGCTTGGCCCCCAAGGCCCAACGTTGCTGCACGTCGCCATTGCGCTGGGGGCGTATGCGATCGTTTTGCAACTGGCAGTAACGGCGTTTCTGGCAGGGCAGGATTTGCAGGCCGCCACTCAGCCCGGCATGCGGGCCTGGTTCCTGGTACAGGCGGCAGACACGCTGACCAAGCTGCTCGTCAGCCTCCTGGTCGTTTTCATGCTTGCCCGCCATCCGCTTTTCCCGAGAGATGCGGCCCTCCCGCGAATAATCCGGAAAGCCGGAATCGGACTGCTGACCGGGCTGATTCTGGCCCCGATCACCCTGGTGCAGTTGCAGATGGGCTCCGTCATTTGGCAGTGGTTGCATCCCGCGCAAACCCTGCCGGTCCACCCGGTGCTGCTCGCGCTCAAGGAGAGCACGGTGGAAGCCTGGGGACCGGCGGTCCTGGCGATCGGCGCCATCCTGGTGGCACCGCTGGGCGAGGAACTCCTGTTCCGCGGATTGGTCCTGGGCGCCGTCTGGCGCCTGACTGGCCGCGCCTGGCTTTCCGTGGTTATCTCCGGCGTCTTGTTTGGGGCGATTCACGGCCAGCCGCAGGATATTCTGCCGCTGTGTACCATGGGCGTCATCTTGGGGTACGTGCGGCTGCGGACGCGCTCACTCGTGCCGCCGATCACCGCGCACGCACTTTTCAACGCACGAACGATGATTATGGCGCTCCTCTTTCCGGAAACGATCGGCAGCTAAATCGGCTCCCTATTCCTGCAAGACGCCCGGTAACGAAATCCCTCTTCAAGCGGGAGCCGCAAGGAAATACTGTTGCAATTCCCCACGCCGGCTCACGTAATCACGCAGAATGTCGCCGGCCGTCTCAAAAGTGAACCTTTTCAGCAGCGCTTCCAGCTTGGCTGCCGTGGTGTGCAAATTTACCCGGTGTCTCCAGCGGCCCAATCGCCCGGCCGGCAATTCTGGTTGATCAGAATCCAGCTCCCACGGGTGCAGATAGAGCATTACCGGCCCGCCGCGCGCCATGCGGCTGCGCACGGCCGCACGCAGTGTCCAGCCAGGCAGCAGACGCATGTAACCGCCGCCGGCCAGTGGAATGCGGACACCGCAGCATTGCATTGTCAACGGCGGAAACTCGAGCACCCGCGTACCGCCCGGACCTACCGCGTGGAACGGTGTCAGCGGGGCGTCGGGAACGCCGTAGCGATCATGCCGCACGGGGAAAATGCTGGCGTCGTACTCGAAGCCGGCCGCTGCAATCACGTCCAGCGCCCAAGCGGTCCGCCGCGTAACCGAAAATGTCGGCGCCCGGTAGCCGCGCGGCGACACGCCCAGGCAGTTGCCAATGACGTCCTGTGCTCGCCGCAAATCATCAGCCAGAGCCGCCGGCGTCATACGGGCCAAGTGCTGATGCCCGTAGCCGTGACAGGCAATCTCGTGCCCCCGCGCCGCCAATTCGCGCAGCAAACGTGTCAGGTGCGGCACCAACCAACCCAGTACGAAAAAAGTAGCTCTAGACTCGTAACGTTCGAGTAAGTCCGCAATTAGCTCCAGTCGCGGCTCCGCGCGGCGCTCGAATAGTGGCCACTGCTGCGGCCGGATTGCTCCCGCGAACGCCTCGCAGTGGAAGTACTCCTCGACGTCTATGCTGAGGCAATTCCACGACCTGACGCGCGTTGGGTGATGACATGCAGGTCGCGCGGCAGCTTCACGTCTGCCCACGAGTATCATCGTCCGACCCCGAGCGGCAAAGCTGGAATTCTGTCCTCCCAAGCTTGACGTGCGGCACCGCCCGAAACGATCTCTGATATCCGCTCGACCCGGCAGTGCCAGCTCTCGGCGCGCACCAGGTTTTGCCGGGCGCGTCGCGCCGCCGGGTGGTTTTCACGGAGGGCCATGTCGCAGGCCGCCAGGAATTGTTCTAGGTTCTGGGCCGGGTACACTGCCGGGGCGTACCCGAGCACGGCTTCGAGCGGGGCCGAAACCACCGGCAAGCCCGCCGCCAGGTATTCGCGCAACTTGATCGGATTCACTGCTCGGACCAGCCGGTTCATGCGAAAAGGTATCAAGCCCACGTCGAACGCCGCGAAGTAACGCGGCAAGTCTTCATACGGGCGGCCGCCAAGCAAGTGCACGTTCGGCAACCCACTCAACGCGCCGAGCGCGCAATTCACGTTACCAACCAGCACGAACGACCAGGCCGGCCGGGCACGCGCCGCCTGGGCCAGCAATTCCAAATCCACATAATCGCTGATCAGTCCCACGTACCCCAACACCGGCCTGGGCATATGCCGCATTTCAGGCGGTATCTCGAACCGGCCCGGCTCGGCTGCCGGCGCGAAATGCTCAAAGTCGACGCCGTGCGGAACCAAATGCGTATTCGAATGCACCGCCCGCCGTCCCTCAAAGAGTTGCGTGGAAGTGGCAATAACCACGTCGCTTACCGCCAGTGTGGCAGCTTCCAGCCTTTGCACGGCTGACGGGTCGTAACCGCTGAACTCCGCAAAATCGTCTACGCAGTAGTAGACTACGCGCTCGAAATCGAAGTGGCGGATCAACTCCGGCGTATCCGGTGCGAAAAGCCACAGTTGGCGCCGGGCCGCCGGTAGCGCCGCCAGCGCCTTGCCGATCTGCCGCACCATCACGCGCGTGTTATAGGCGCGCGCCAGCCGCGACTGCGGAAAAGGCGCCAGCAGGGGCGATAAAACGGTGAGCCCGGCCGGCACACGCCGCGGGCCCGCGCAACTGCGCCGCAAACGGCGTAACGCCAGCCGAAAATCGCGAATACTCAAATTTGGCCGGCGCGAGGCGTGGTAATTGACCCAGATCACGCGGTTCCGCTCAGCCAGAATGCGCATTACATGGTGCTTGCTGGTGGGGTGATCGAACCAACTGCTCGCAATGCAGACTATATTTCGATTGTCAATCATGCGGTCACGAGCGCGCGCCCGCTTCCGCGGCGCACCGCGGCCGGTCTGCCGGCTGTCAGCAACTGCTCAACCGTTTCCACCTGCGAAGCGTGCTTCTGTTCGATCAACTCCCGCCCGCGCCGGCTCAAGCGGTGCCAAAGTTCGGCATCGAGCGTCAGCCGGACTACGGCCGATGCAAAATCAGCCGGAGTATTCGCCACCAGGCAGGGCGGCTGACCGCTATATGTCAGGCCCGCCACTGCGTCTGACGTAGTCACCGCTGGCCGGCCGTTTGCCAGTGCCACCAACAGTTTGGTTTGCACGCCAATGTCGCCGCGCACGGGATCGACGAATACCCGCATCTGGGCCAGATAGGGGCATACGTCAGGAACGCGGCCCGTGACCGTGACGCCCGGCAGCCGGTTCCATTTGCGCACGCTGCGGACGGGATCGCGCCCAACGATCAACCAGCGCGCCTCCGGCAGCCGGCGCTGCACCAGGGGCCACACGAAGCGCCCGAACCAGTCAACCGCGAGAACGTTCGGCGGGTAACACATCGAGCCCAGCATGCCGATCACCGGCGCGGTTGGCGGCGGACCGTTGCCGGTTGGTTCGACTTTTACCGGCGTTGGAACAACCTCCACCACTGCTTGCGGGGCCAACAGGTGGAGCTTCTTGCATTCGCGCTCGTTCACGGTCAGGCACACATCGTGCCGCCCCGCCGCCCACACCTCCAGATCCGCCACGCGCTCAGCCTCCAATCGGTAACACCAGCGCAATGGCGGGGGCGCTTCCCGTGAATACCTGGTCCACTTCTGGCTGTCCACGTCGCACAAGTCCATCACGCGGCGCCGCGCCCGAACCTCCCGCGCAAGCGGCG
>JAGPEO010000331.1:1742-4243 GCA_018056925.1 Phycisphaerae bacterium | reverse complement strand
CACCGGCGGAAGGCGCTGATAGCGGTCCTGGGCCGGATCTATCGGGCCAGTCCTCGGCCAGGGGGGCCGGCGCTACTGTCAGGGCCTGGTCAGGAGCATTACGAACGGGTCGATGTCGAACGCGTTCACCTCGCCATCGTCGTTGCAGTCGGCGGTCAGAATGTTGCACACCGGTTGGGCGACCCCGTAGGCAACCGGGTCCGTCAGCGCCAGTACGAACGGGTCGATGTCGAATGCGTTCACCGCGCCGTCACAGTTGGTGTCGCCGGGAATCGGATTGCCGTGAAACTCGACCTCGCTCACCATGATGTAGCTGCTCGAACTGTGATCGGCGATCGTCATCACCATGGTGTCGCCGATCAAGTCCACGGGCAGCGTGATCGCGAAGGGGGTGCTACCGGGCGGTTCAGTTACTTGATATACGTGCGTTTCGCCGCCGAAAGTGATCGTTATATCGTCCGGCGGATACACGCCGCCCCCGCCGGCTGAATCGTCCACATGCACCACCACTTGCGTGATCCACACCGGGTGCGCGAAGTGGAACGTGATCACCGGGTCGACCGAGTTCCAGCCGACGTACGGCACGGGGGTCTGGTTCCAGTGCTGCGTGGCGATTACGCCGTCGGTCAGGTCGCCCAGGCCATTGCTCAGGGGAGCCAGCGGCGTTGTAACCGAACCGTCGCCGTCATACGTATCGTCGAAATAGGTATACGAGCCGGTCTGCCCATTGAGCATGTCGTATGAGACCGGGCCGATCATGTTCACGGTCCTGAAGCGCCGCGCTGGAGTCCATTCCCCAACACCGCATGCGTTTGCGGCCTGAACGCGCCAGTAGTAGCTGGCCAGCGTTCCAAACGGCTGGGCCGGCGTGAAGCGCGCTTCCGTCAGAGTCGTGTCAATGACCAGGTTGACGAACCCGGCGTCGGTCGCCACTTGCAGGGCGTACTCGGCCGCGTCGGCCGTCGGCTCCCAGGTGAATTGCGGCTTCAAGGGCACGTCCATGGCGTCCCCGGTCGGCTCGAGGAGCGTAACCGGCGCCGGGGGCTCGGCGTGGATGCTCAAGCCTAGCGCAACCGAGCGCTGCTGGGACTGGGACGCGCCGGTCAGGCCCGCACTGTACGTGCCGGCCATATCCGCGGTCAGCCCATCGATCGTTAACGTGGTTTCGAACGGGGGCGGCAGGCCGTTAGCGCTGAAGCTTGCGGTGACGCCGGCCGGCAGGCCGGTCGTGCTCAGCGTGACCTCTTCGGTAAACTCGCCCATCAGTTCGACATTGATCGAGTATTGCAGGCTGGTGGCCGGCGGGGTGCAGATGTCAAACGCGGGCGGATCAACCCGAAGGCGAAAGCCGTTGCCGCGCGGCAGCATCAGGGCCGGATCGCCCAGCAGCACCATTTCTTCAAAGATGTTCCGGGTGTGGTCGTGCGACGGGCCAAAATCGGGGTCGTTCAGGATGGTGAACAAGGCCGACTGCCAGGCCGGCCCTACTTGCCATATGTTCTTTTCAAAGATCGCTCTAAAGAAGTAGCGCTCCATGCGGCGCGAGGATTCCCAGGAATCCACGCTGCCCCACCAGACGTAATCAGAGGCGGACAGGTAGGCCGCCGCGCCCTTGTTCGGGGCGCGCTGCCACGTCTCGCCGAAGCACTCATCATAGCTGTAGTGGGCGGTGTTGCAGGACCAGCCTATCACCAGGCCGTACAAACCCTCGTTGAGAAGTGCATTGACGTTCGACTGACTGAAACCGGGCGATGACCAGCCGCCGGAACCGCTGTGGCCAAGGTAAACGACAAAAAGGCAGCCGGCATTCACGGCGGCGCTGATGTCGGCGGTTCCGCCGCCGAGGCTGGCGTAAATGCGGGTGCTGGTGAACTCGGCTGGGTCTAAATAGGTGGAGATGACCCAATCGTGGTTCTGTGGGGCCTGGGCGCTCGAGTCATCCGTGGCCAGGAAGGCGGCGCGCTTGACGTAGTCGAGGTCCGGATAACTTCCGGTTTCGACAAACAGGCTCTTGTTGACTACGGCCTGAAGCTGGCTCACGGTGCGGACGGAAAAGCGCCCGTGGCACATGTCGGGGTACCAGTCCGACGGGCCGCCCATGCAGGCGTACGGCAGATCGGTCGTGGCTTGGCGGCTGCCACCGCCGGTCCAGTGCGGGATCGTGTTGGTCGTCGCCGTCGAGCCGTCGGTGTCGCCGACAATCAGCAGGAATTTTGGAGCGGCCGGCGTGCCCCAGAGGCTTTGAATGTAGGCCTTGATCGTCTCGCGCGATGTACCGGGCGGCGCGGTGTAGGTTGAGACCGAAAAGCCCATGGCCGTTTTGGCGGCGATGAACTGGTTCAGCGGCGCCGATCCGGCATAGTCGGAGGCGGTGACGATCAGGTAGTTGTTGTCGGCCAAGGCCTGCGCCGCCAGGCCGCCGATCACGAGAACGGAAAACAACACACAAAAGCGGCGGCGATATTGAGATCGCGCGAACATGCCTTCCTCTCCTGGCCGCT